>NZ_CAJMDQ010000006.1 GCF_905212195.1 uncultured Anaerotignum sp.
CACGGCCGATGGAAGAAGCACCGAACAGCATGATTTCGGGATCGAATTTTTTGATGATTTCTGTAACAGCTTTTGTATAAGGTTCTGTTACATATTCTTTCAGGTAAGGATGGTCAACCAGGATTACCTTGTCTGCGCCATAGTGGTACAGTTTGTCAACTTCGCCTTCGATACCGCTGCCCAGCAGGACTGCATATACATCATCTTTCAGATCTGCTTTCAGTCTTGTAGCTTCGCCGATCAGTTCCAGACCTACGTTCTGAACCTTACCGCTTCTTTGTTCAACTACTACATAAATACCATTACTCATTGTAGGGTTTCCTCCTTATATTCCAAATTTTCGTATTAGCTTCTTTTTCAGCAGAAACAGCGTTTTTCTGCTTCTTTCCGTCCTTAACAAACGGATCCGCAAGCATTCATCAGATGATGAATTTTTCTTCCAGTTTAGCAACGATTGCTTTAACAGCTTCGTCTGCGGACAGGTCTTTCAGGATTGTACCAGCGCCTTTTACTTCTTTTGTGAAGGACTGATATACGTTTGTAGGGGAACCCTTCAAGCCGATCATATCCAGTTCCAGGCCATCTTTCAGAGCTTCGAAGTCCAGAATCTTGATTTCTTTTTCGTAAGCTTCTACGATACCTCTAACTGTCATGTATCTAGGTGTTGCCAGTTCTGCGATAGCTGTCAGCAGGCAAGGAGTTTTGATTTTGATGATGTGGTAGCCATCTTCGAACTGTCTTCTAACTACTACATAATCTTCTGTAGCTTCTTTGATTTCTTCAACATAAGAAACCTGAGGAACATGCAGTTTTTCAGCAATCTGAGGACCAACCTGAGCTGTGTCACCGTCGATTGCCTGACGACCTGTGATGATCAGATCGTAACCGATTTTCTTCAGAGCAGCTGCCAGGATACCGGATGTAGCGTATGTATCGGAACCACCGAATTCTCTGCCGGAAACCAGGATAGCTTCGTCACAACCCATAGCCAGAGCTTCTCTCAGAGCAACGTCTGCCTGAGGGGGGCCCATGGATACAACTGTAACTGTGCCGCCCAGCTGTTCTTTCAGAGTCAGAGCAGCTTCGATACCTGTTTTGTCGTCGTGGTTGATAATAGAGGGAACACCGTCACGGATCAGAGTGCCGGTTTTAGGATCAATTTTAACTTCAACTGTATCTGGTACTTGTTTAATGCATACAACGATTTTCATTATAGTTCTCCTTCCAAAATATTAGTAATTTAGCTTCGTCATCTAAATTTGAGAATGTCTACTAGATCAAACCTTCATGGAGCCGGAGATGATCATCTTCATAGCTTCGTTTGTACCTTCGTAGATTTCTGTGATTTTAGCGTCACGCATAGCTCTTTCAACGGGATATTCACGGCAGTAACCGTAACCACCGAACAGCTGTACGCACTGTCTTGTAACTTCGTTTGCTACATCAGATGCGAAGTATTTGCACATAGCAGCATAAGGAGCGTAGTTGCCATGGTTGTCTTTTTCAGTAGCAGCTCTCCATACCATCAGTCTAGCAGCATCAACTTTTGTCTGGCATTCAGCAAGTTTGAACTGTGTATTCTGATATTTACCGATGGGTTTGCCACCCTGTTTTCTTTCTTTAACATATTTCAGTGTTTCGTCAATAGCACCCTGTGCGATACCTACGGACTGAGCACCGATACCGATACGGCCGCCGCCCAGAGCTGTCATAGCGATCTTGTAGCCCTGACCTTCTTTGCCCAGCAGGTTTTCTTTGGGAACTCTTACGTTTTCATAGATTACTTCACAGTTGGAAGCAGCTCTGATACCCATACGTTCGATGTTGGGACCAACTGTCAGACCTTCGTAGCCTCTTTCTACGATGAAAGCGGACATACCTTTAGGGCCTTTGGATTTGTCTGTCAGAGCGAATACGATGAAGATATCAGCAAAACCGGAGTTTGTTGTGAACATCTTTGTACCGTTCAGTACATAGTAGTCGCCATCCAGTGTAGCTTCTGTACGTACGCCAGCAGCGTCTGTACCAGCACCGGGTTCTGTCAGACCGAAGCAGCCGATCTTGGAACCGTCAACCAGAGGTCTCAGATATTTCTGTTTCTGTTCTTCTGTACCAAATTCATTGATACAAGGGCAGCAAAGAGATGTATGTACGGACAGTGTGATACCTGTGGAAGCATCAACTTTGGACATTTCTTCCATGCACAGTGTGTATGTCAGAACGTCTGCACCCTGACCGCCATATTCTCTGGAATAAGGAATACCGAACGCACCGATTTTCTGCAATTTCTGCAGCAGTTCAGCAGAGTATTCTTCTTTTTCGTCCATGTCCTTTGCGATGGGTTTAACTTCTGTTTCAGCAAATTTTCTGAACAACTCTTGCTGAAGCATCTGAGTTTTTGTCAATTTGAAATCCATTTAATATTCCTCCTATTTTTTAATAAATTTAAAGCAACCGTCCTTGCGCCCCGGTCGCTTTATAAAAACAACCTACATCCGACGCTGCCGTCATGAAGTCCACATTCACTTTTTTGCATCTCGACAGAAAAGCATTTGTGCGCTTCTAAAAGAACTATACCATTTTTGTCTAAAAATTGTCAACATCTTTGTCGATTAAATATTAGATAAAAAACGGTCACAATTTATGGTAATACCGACAGTTCTCACTGTCTTTTCGCCACAAAAAAACCAACAAAAATCCATGGTTCTTCCGGCCTCTTCCTTTCGCCTCTTTTACCCAAATTCTCCTGCCTTCAGCCACGATCGCTTCTTGATTTCTCCGGAAAATGTCCGTTCCATGGATCTGTGAATGGCAAAGAAACCTTTGTTCTTCTCAATACTTTGTATGCGAAATATACTGCCGAAAAAATAACACACTGCCTGCTGATTTTGTGTGTTCCTTGTCTTTTTGCTTAACCATACTTTACACTATTGTCTTTTCTCTGTCAATATCCCCACCGCCTCTAACATGGTTTTCGCCCTCTTGTTGTCATACAAGCATTGTGTACTTTTCATAACGAACATCCCTTGCTTTTTCCTTCTTTTCCCAAACTTTTGGGCTTTTTCCCTTTTTTTAGGTAAAAAACAACCCTTTTTCTCTTCCTCAAATGGACTTCTCCACTGCCATGAACCGTACTTATCACATTTTTTCGCACCATCATATTTTTGTGAAAAATTACGCTAAATATCCTTCTGCCCCAATTTCCCTTTTTTGTCTATTCTTCCGAAACAGAAAATATTTCTTTTCGTCATTCCGTTCCCATTTCTTCCTTAATATAGCAGCACAAAAAAAGGAGTATCCCTAAGGATACTCCTTTTGCATTTACCGTATGAAGTCGAAATTATTCGATGATTTCTACTACGGAACCTGCACCTACTGTTCTACCACCTTCACGGATAGCGAAACGCAGACCCTGGTTCATAGCAACGGGTGTGATCAGTTCGATTGTCATTTCAACGTTGTCGCCAGGCATGCACATTTCGATACCTTCAGGAAGGTTGATAACGCCTGTAACGTCTGTTGTTCTGAAGTAGAACTGAGGTCTGTAGTTGTTGAAGAAAGGTGTATGACGACCACCTTCTTCTTTGCTCAGAACGTAAACCTGTGCTTTGAATTTTGTATGAGGTGTGATGGAACCGGGTTTAGCCAGAACCTGACCTCTTTCGATTTCGTTTCTCTGAACACCACGCAGCAGAACACCGATGTTGTCACCAGCTTCAGCCTGATCCAGCAGTTTTCTGAACATTTCTACGCCAGTTACAACTACTTTTCTGATTTCGTCTGTCAGACCAACGATTTCAACTTCGTCCTGTACTTTAACAACGCCTCTTTCAACTCTACCTGTAGCAACTGTACCACGGCCTGTGATGGAGAATACGTCTTCGACGGGCATCAGGAAAGGTTTGTCTGTGTCACGTTCGGGTTCGGGAATGTAGGATTCGATTGCATCGAACAGTTCCAGAATCTTGTCGCCCCAAGGACCAGCGGGATCCTGCAGAGCCTGGAATGCGGAACCTCTGATGATGGGAATATCATCACCGGGGAATTCATATTCGTTCAGCAGTTCTCTGATTTCCATTTCAACCAGATCCAGCAGTTCTTCGTCTTCAACCATGTCGCATTTGTTCATGAATACAACAATGTAAGGTACGCCTACCTGACGGGACAGCAGGATGTGTTCTCTTGTCTGAGCCATAGGACCGTCTGTAGCAGCTACTACCAGGATAGCGCCGTCCATCTGAGCAGCACCTGTGATCATGTTTTTAACATAGTCAGCGTGACCCGGGCAGTCAACGTGTGCATAGTGTCTTGTAGGTGTTTCGTATTCAACGTGAGCTGTGGAAATTGTGATACCACGTTCTCTTTCTTCGGGAGCTTTGTCGATGTTTTCGAAAGCAACTGCTTCACCGATCTGATATCTTTCATGCAGTGTTTTTGTGATAGCTGCAGTCAGAGTTGTTTTACCATGGTCAACGTGACCGATAGTACCAATATTCATATGAGGTTTGGTTCTTTCAAATTTCTGTTTTGCCATTTTTAAATATCCTCCTTTAAAATTTACTAAGGCAAATAGATTCATACATTATCGCATAAATGTACCTATCGTCCTTAATTATATTAAACTTCCGCAGTTTTTGCAATACCAAAATACAATTATATTCCGGTTTTTGCAATTATTTTCTGCCTTCCAGAACTTTTTCCTGAACGGATTTCGGGCAGGGTTCGTAGTGGTCTACTTCCATTACGTAGTTACCACGGCCCTGAGATCTGGAACGCAGGTCTGTGGAGTAACCGAACATTTCAGCCAGAGGTACGAAGGAGTGAATTACCTGTACGCCGTTTCTAGCTTCCATACCTTCGATACGGCCACGACGGGAGTTGATGTCACCAATAACGTCACCCATGTATTCTTCGGGTACTGTTACTGTAACTTTCATGATGGGTTCCAGCAGTACAGCGTCACCTTTTCTCATAGCTTCTTTGAAAGCCATGGAACCAGCAACCATGAACGCGGTTTCAGAGGAGTCGACTTCATGGTAGGAACCATCGTAAACTTCTGCTCTTACGCCCAGTACGGGATAACCGCCCAGGATACCGCTCTGCATAGCCTGCTGAATACCTTTGTCGATAGCGGGGATATATTCCTTAGGAATAGAACCACCAACGGTGCTGTTGATGAATTCGTAGTTGTGTTCTGCATCTGTAGGGATAGGTGCAAATTTCACTTTACAGTGACCATACTGACCTTTACCACCAGACTGACGAACGAATTTACCTTCAACGTCAACAGCTTTACGGAATGTTTCTTTGTAAGCAACCTGAGGAGCACCAACGTTTGCTTCTACTTTGAATTCTCTCAGCAGACGGTCAACGATGATTTCCAGGTGCAGTTCACCCATACCGGAGATGATTGTGTCACCGGTTTCGGAGTCTGTGTATGTTTTGAATGTGGGATCTTCTTCTGCCAGTTTTGCCAGAGCGATACCCATTTTGTCTCTACCTGCTTTTGTTTTAGGTTCAATTGCAACGGAGATAACGGGTTCAGGGAATACCATGGATTCCAGAATTACTTCGTGATCTTCATCACAGATTGTGTCACCTGTTGTTGTCAGTTTGAAACCTACTGCAGCCGCAATATCACCGGAGTAAACCTTGTCGATTTCTTCTCTGTGGTTTGCGTGCATCTGCAGGATACGGCCTACACGTTCTTTTTTACCCTTTGTAGAGTTGTAAACGTAAGAACCTGCATCCAGTGTACCAGAGTACACACGGAAGAATGCCAGCTTACCAACGAAGGGGTCATTCATGATCTTGAATGCCAGAGCAGAGAAAGGTTCTTCGTCGGAAGAATGTCTTTCTACTTCTTCGTCTGTTTCGGGATCGATACCTTTGATAGCGGGGATATCGATGGGAGCAGGCATATATTCGATAACGCCGTCCAGCAGTTTCTGAACGCCTTTGTTTCTGTAAGCGGAACCGCAGAATACGGGAACCAGTTCGCAGTTGATACATGCTTTACGCAGTGCTGCTTTCAGTTCTTCTTCTGTGATTTCTTCTTCAGCGAAGAATTTTTCCATCAGTTCTTCGTCTGTTTCGCAGATTGCTTCGATCATTTTTGCTCTGTATTCTTCAGCTTTATCCAAGTATTCTGCGGGGATGTCTTCTTCGTCGATTTCTTTACCCAGATCATCTTCATAGATCAGAGCTTTCATTTTCATCAGGTCGATGATACCAACGAAATCGCTTTCTGCACCGATAGGCAGAGTAACAGCAACAGGTGTGCAACCCAGTCTGTCTACCATCATCTGCAGTACATTATAGAAGTTTGCACCCATGATGTCCATTTTGTTAACAAATGCCATTCTGGGTACGTTGTAGTTGTCAGCCTGACGCCATACAGTTTCGGACTGAGGTTCTACACCGCCTTTTGCGCAGAATACGCAAACGGCACCGTCCAGTACACGCAGGGAACGTTCAACTTCTACTGTGAAGTCAACGTGACCTGGTGTGTCAATGATGTTGATTCTGTTACCATTCCACTGACAAGTTGTCGCTGCGGAAGTAATTGTGATACCTCTTTCCTGTTCCTGTTCCATCCAGTCCATGGTTGCTGTACCTTCGTGGGTATCACCGATTTTGTAGTTACGGCCTGTGTAGAACAGAATACGCTCTGTAAGTGTTGTCTTACCTGCGTCGATGTGTGCCATGATACCAATATTTCTGGTTTTGGCCAGCGGGAACGCTCTGTTTGCCACGCTTACTCCTCCTTCGTGTCATACTAAAATCGGGCAATACCCGAAAAAACTGCCAATCAGTCTTTTCGGGCTTGCCTTGATCCATAAGTTTCTTAGTTTAAAATTACCATTTGAAATGAGAGAAAGCTTTGTTTGCTTCTGCCATTTTGTGTGTTTCGTCTTTTTTCTTGCAAGCGCCGCCAGCATTGTTCAGCGCGTCCATGATTTCTGCTGCCAGACGATCTACCATTGTTTTTTCGCCACGTTTTCTAGCGTAAACTGTCAGCCATCTCAGACCCAGAGTCTGTCTTCTTTCAGGTCTGATTTCCATGGGAACCTGGTAAGTAGCACCACCAACACGGCGAGCTTTAACTTCCAGTACGGGCATGATATTGCCCAGTGCTTCTTCAAATGCTTCCAGGGGTTCTTTACCTGTTTTTTCTGCTACTTTGTCGAATGCACCATAAACGATTTTTTCAGCAACACCTTTCTTGCCGTCCAGCATAATGCTGTTGATCAGCTTTGTAACCAGCTTGCTGTTGTAAATAGGGTCTGCTAAAACCTCTCTTTTTGCAACATGTCCTTTTCTTGGCACGATTCTTCCCTCCTTAATGAATAATGATATTCTCGGTACTTCACAGGACTTTTCGCCTGTGTTTTCATGCCTTATCTCTCAACTTATATCCGTCCTTCTAAGCAATCGCAGATTGTATTGATTGGTATAAGGCATTTCTTCTTTTTACGATGATTGAATTACTTCTTGGATGCTTTAGGGCGTTTAGCGCCGTATTTGGAACGCGCCTGCATTCTGTTTGCAACCCCTGCTGTATCCAGTGTACCTCTGATGATGTGGTAACGTACACCAGGCAGGTCTTTTACTCTACCGCCTCTGATCAGAACAACGGAGTGTTCCTGCAGGTTGTGACCTTCACCGGGGATGTAAGCTGTTACTTCAATCCCGTTGGAAAGACGTACTCTGGCGATCTTTCTCAAAGCGGAGTTAGGTTTTTTAGGTGTAGAAGTTTTTACTGCTGTGCAAACACCGCGTTTCTGAGGAGAAGAAACATCAGTTGCTTTCTTCTGCAGAGAGTTCAGGCCTTTCTGCAAAGCGGGTGCTGTGGATTTTTTCTCAACAGTCTGTCTGCCTTTTCTTACTAACTGGTTAAACGTTGGCATTAAAATGCACCTCCTTATAGAATCTCATACGTTCTGCTCTTGCATTATTTCAGTATGCTTTATGTCGCGTCTTAGAAGCCGCTTAGAAAACTTCCAGCCCGCAGACACTAGAAAATTTTATCACCCAAAAAATCAAAAGTCAATACCCTTTTCCCCTGAAAACCCTTGATTTTACGCAGATTTTACCCTTTTCGGCTTTGTATACAAAAAATCTCTGCAAAACACCGCATTTCACCGACAAAATCCCCGAAAGCCTTTGTTTTCGGCGCTTTACGCTGCTAACGCAAAAAAATGGATACAACCCATTGGGGATTGTATCCATTTTGCTCATTTTCTATACGCCATCTTATACCATTTCGTCTTCGTCGATATAAGTGCCGTCAGCCTGATAATCCTGCGCATCTTCGGTCTGTTCTGTTTCCAGTTCGATGTTGCGGTAACGGCTCATGCCGGTACCAGCGGGAATCAGCTTACCGATGATAACGTTTTCTTTCAGACCAATCAGTGGATCGATCTTACCTTTGATCGCTGCTTCTGTCAGGACTCTTGTTGTTTCCTGGAAGGAAGCTGCGGACAGGAAGGAATCTGTTGCCAGGGATGCTTTTGTGATACCCAGCAGTACACGGGAACCTTTTGCAGGTTCTTTGCCTTCTGCTTCCAGAGCTGCATTTGTGTTTTCAAATGTCAGCCAGTCAACCAGAGAGCCGGGCAGGAAATCTGTATCGCCGTTTTCTTCGATCTTGACACGTTTCAGCATCTGACGAACGATAACTTCGATATGCTTGTCGCTGATTTCTACACCCTGCAGACGGTATACACGCTGTACTTCCTGGATCATATAGTCCTGAACGCCTCTCAGGCCTTTGATCTTCAGAATGTCGTGAGGGTTTACGCTACCTTCTGTGATTTCATCACCGGCTTCAATGATGTCGCCGTCGTAAACTTTGATTCTGGAACCGTAAGGAATCAGATAATCTTTTGTTTCGCCTGTTTCAGGGTTTGTGATGATTACTTCACGTTTTTTCTTGGTATCGTTCAGTGTTACATGGCCGCCGAATTCTGCGATGATTGCAAGACCCTTAGGTTTTCTTGCTTCAAACAATTCTTCGACACGAGGAAGACCCTGTGTGATGTCATCGCCGGCGATACCGCCAGTATGGAATGTACGCATTGTCAGCTGTGTACCGGGTTCACCGATGGACTGAGCCGCGATGATACCTACGGATTCACCGATACGTACATATCTGCCGGATGCCATGTTGGCACCGTAACATTTTGCACAGATACCAACTTCGGAACGACATGTCAGTACAGTTCTGATCCAAACTTTCTTGATACCTGCTTTTTCAACTGCTTCTGCCTGATCTACAGTGATCATGGTGTCAGCAGGAACAATGATTTCGCCTGTTTCAGGATGGATGATGTCATAAGCAGACCATCTGCCGCGGATACGATCCTGCAGATCTTCGATGACTTCGTTGCCATCCATGAAAGCGGAAATTTCCATACAAGGTGTTTCGATGTTTCTGCCTTCGCAGCAGTCCCATTCTCTAACAATAATATCCTGAGATACGTCTACCAGACGACGTGTCAGGTAACCAGAGTCGGCTGTCTTCAGCGCTGTATCGGTCAGACCTTTACGAGCACCGTGAGCGGAAATGAAGTATTCCAGTACGGACAGACCTTCACGGAAGTTCGCCTTGATAGGCAGTTCGATGATACCGCCGTTAGGGGATGCCATCAGACCACGCATACCAGCCAGCTGTTTGATCTGTCTGTTGGAACCACGGGCACCGGAGTTAGCCATCATGAAGATGTTGTTGTATTTACCCAGACCAGCCAGCAGAGCCACAGTGATCTTATCATCGGCAATGTTCCATGCTTCGATAACTTTCTGGTGACGTTCTTCGTCTGTCATCAAACCACGACGGAATTTTCTTGTGATCAGATCTACTTTTGCTTCTGCTTCTGCCAGATATTCCGCTTTTTCCTTAGGAATTTCCATATCGGATACGGATACTGTCATAGCTGCTCTTGTGGAGAATTTGTAACCCAGGGATTTGATCTTATCCAGTACATCAGCTGTCTGTGTTGCACCGCAGCGGTTGATGCACTTGTTGATGATCTTACCGATGGCTTTTTTATCTACCAGGAAACCAACTTCGTAATCAAATTTGGTTTCGTCGTTTGTTCTGTCAACGTAACCCAGATTCTGAGGAATTGCTTCGTTGAAGATGATGCGGCCAACGGTTGCTTTTACCAGTCTGGTTTCTTTTACGCCGTTAAATTCCATGGTTCTTCTGACTTTGATAACTTCCTGCAGATAGATTTCGTGGTTATCATAAGCCAGCATTGCTTCTTTTTCATCTTTAAATACTTTGATGATAGGATCGCCTTTAGCAACGATGACATTGCCTTCTGCGTCCAGAATATCTTCTTCGTATTTTTTATTCAAATCTTCTCTTTCCAGTGTCAGGTAATACATACCCAGGATCATATCCTGAGAGGGTACGGTTACGGGAGCACCGTCGGAAGGTTTCAGCAAGTTGTTAGGAGAAAGCAGCAGGAATCTGCATTCTGCCTGTGCTTCTACGGACAGAGGTACGTGAACCGCCATCTGGTCACCGTCGAAGTCGGCGTTGTACGCTGTACATACCAGAGGATGCAGTTTGATTGCACGGCCTTCTACCAGTACGGGTTCAAATGCCTGGATACCCAGTCTATGCAGGGTTGGGGCACGGTTCAGCATAACAGGATGTTCTTTGATGACATCTTCCAAGATGTCCCAAACTTCTGTCTGCAGTCTTTCTACCATTCTCTTAGCGGATTTGATGTTGTGAGCCAGACCATCTTCCACCAGTTTCTTCATTACAAAAGGTTTGAACAGTTCGATCGCCATTTCTTTAGGCAGACCGCACTGGAAGATTTTCAGTTCGGGGCCTACAACGATAACGGAACGGCCGGAGTAGTCAACACGTTTACCAAGCAGGTTCTGACGGAAACGACCCTGTTTACCTTTCAGCATATCGGACAGAGATTTCAGTGCTCTGTTACCGGGGCCTGTTACAGGTCTGCCGCGTCTGCCGTTGTCGATCAGGGCGTCAACAGCTTCCTGCAGCATTCTTTTTTCGTTTCTAACGATGATGTCAGGCGCGCCCAGATCCAGCAGTCTTTTCAAACGGTTGTTTCTGTTGATAACACGTCTGTACAGATCATTCAGGTCACTGGTTGCGAAACGGCCGCCGTCCAGCTGTACCATAGGACGGATGTCGGGAGGGATAACCGGGATGGCATCCAGAATCATCCATTCAGGCTTGTTGCCGGATACACGGAAGCTTTCTACAACTTCCAGTTTCTTGATGATACGCACACGTTTCTGACCTGTGGTGTCGACGAGCTGTTTTTTCAGCTCGTCGGCTTCTTTTTCCAGATCAATGTCCTGGAGCAGTCTTTTGATTGCTTCCGCACCCATTGCTGCTTCAAAACGGTTGCCGTATTTATCGTATGCTTCTCTGTATTCTCTTTCGCTCAGCAGCTGTTTGTACTGCAGTTCTGTGTCCCCTGCATCCAGTACGATATAAGACGCAAAGTACAGAACCTTTTCCAGTGCTCTGGGGCTCATGGAAAGAATCAGACCCATTCTGGAAGGGATACCCTTGAAATACCAGATGTGGGAAACGGGTGCAGCCAGTTCGATGTGACCCATTCTTTCTCTTCTAACCTTCGCCTTTGTTACTTCAACGCCGCAGCGGTCGCAGACAACGCCTTTGTAACGGATTCTTTTATATTTCCCACAGTGGCATTCCCAGTCCTTTGTGGGCCCGAAGATTCTTTCGCAGAACAGACCGTCTTTTTCGGGTTTCAGTGTTCTGTAGTTGATGGTTTCGGGTTTCTTTACTTCGCCTCTGGACCATTCATGGATTTTTTCAGGAGAAGCCAATCCAATCTTAATGGAATCAAAAACAATTCCCTGTTCTGTGTTTTGTGTGCTCATGGGCTTGTTCTCCTTTCTTATTCTTCGTCATAATCGTCCAACAGTTCTTCGCCGCCAGCATAATCGTCGGACAGCAGGTCGCTGTTGTCGTGTACGGTGCCTTCTTCATCATCAAAGAGGAAGTCCACCAGTTCTTCTTCGGCTGTCATAGGTCTGGGACGACGGAATTCATCGTCATCTCCTTCAAAGCCGTCGATATTTACATTCAGATCATCCACATCTTCAATGGATTCCTTGATTTCTACTTCAGTCTGGTCTTCACGCAGTACGCGGATATCCAGTGCCAGGGACTGCAGTTCTTTCAGCAGTACCTTGAAGGATTCAGGCACGCCGGGTTCGGGGATGTTTTCGCCCTTAACGATAGCTTCGTAAGTTTTTACACGACCTACGATATCGTCGGACTTCACTGTCAGGATTTCCTGCAGTGTGTAAGCTGCGCCGTATGCTTCCAGCGCCCAAACTTCCATTTCACCGAAACGCTGACCGCCGAACTGCGCCTTACCACCCAGAGGCTGCTGGGTAACCAGGGAGTACGGGCCAGTGGAACGTGCGTGGATCTTATCGTCTACCAGATGGTGCAGTTTCAGGTAGTGCATGTAACCGATGGTTACGCGGTTATCGAAGAATTCACCGGTACGGCCGTCACGCAGGGAAACTTTACCGTCTCTGCTGATGGCAACACCTTTCCATTCTTCTCTGTGATCTCTGTTTGCATACAGTTCATCATAGATATCGCCTTCCAGCAGGGGTTTCCATTTTTCGGAGAATTCTTCCCATTCTGTGTTGACATAGTCGTTTGCCATTTCCAGTGTATCCATGATGTCGATTTCGTTTGCACCGTCGAATACAGGTGTGCTGATTTTCCAGCCCAGAACTTTTGCAGCCAGGGACAGGTGGGTTTCCAATACCTGCCCGATATTCATACGGGAAGGAATACCCAGAGGGTTCAGTACGATGTCCAGTGGACGGCCGTTAGGCAGGAAGGGCATATCTTCCACAGGCAGTACACGGGACACAACCCCTTTGTTACCGTGACGACCAGCCATCTTGTCGCCTACGGAGATTTTACGTTTCTGTGCAATATAAACTCTTACCAGCTGGTTAACGCCGGGACCTACGTCGTCGCCGTTTTCTCTGGTAAAGATCTTAACGTCTACGATGATACCTGTTTCACCGTGAGGAACACGCAGGGAAGTATCTCTAACCTCTCTTGCTTTTTCACCGAAGATGGCGCGCAGCAGTCTTTCTTCTGCGGTCAGTTCAGTTTCGCCCTTAGGTGTTACTTTACCAACCAGGATGTCGTTGGGGTGTACTTCCGCACCAATGCGGACAATACCTCTTTCATCCAGGTCACGCAGTGCGTCTTCGCCTACGTTGGGGATATCTCTTGTGATTTCTTCAGGCCCCAGTTTGGTATCTCTGGCGTCTGCTTCAAATTCATTGATATGAACGGAAGTATATACGTCGTCCTGCACCAGTTTTTCACTGAGCAGAACCGCGTCTTCGTAGTTGTAACCTTCCCATGTCATGAAACCGATCAGAGGGTTTTTACCCAGTGCCAGTTCACCCTGACAAGTGGAAGCGCCGTCGGCGATGATCTGACCTGCTTCAACTCTGTCGCCTACGTTAACGATAGGTTTCTGGTTCAGGCAGGTGCTCTGGTTACTTCTCTGATACTTGATCAGTTTGTATGTGTCACGCATGGATTCATCATTGCGGATCACGATTTCGTTAGCGGAAACTCTTTCTACCACGCCGCTGTTTTTCGCAATAGCGCAGATACCGGAGTCTTTCGCTGTTTTGTATTCCATACCGGTACCAACAATAGGAGAGTCAGTTACCATCAGAGGTACAGCCTGACGCTGCATGTTGGAACCCATCAGCGCACGGTTCGCGTCGTCGTTTTCCAGGAAAGGAATCAGTGCTGTTGCAACGGATACCATCTGTTTAGGAGATACGTCCATCAGGTGGATCTGGCTTCTGTCAACTTCGATGATGTCTTCACGGTGACGACCGGTTACTTTCTTATGAACGAAGTGGCCTTCTGCATCCAGAGGTTCGTTCGCCTGCGCTACGTTGTAGTTTTCTTCTTCATCAGCGGTAACGTAAATGAACTCATCTGTTACGCGAGGTTCGTCGCCGCTCTGGTCTACTTTTCTGTAAGGCGCTTCAATGAAACCATATTCATTGATGCGGGCAAATGTTGCCAGTGTATTGATCAGACCGATGTTAGGACCTTCTGGTGTTTCGATAGGACACATTCTGCCGTAGTGAGAATGGTGAACGTCTCGAACTTCGAAGCCTGCTCTTTCTCTGGACAGACCGCCGGGGCCCAGTGCAGACAGACGTCTCTTATGTGTCAATTCACTCAGAGGGTTGTTCTGGTCCATGAACTGAGACAGCTGGGAGGAACCGAAGAATTCCTTGATAGCAGCTGTTACAGGACGCACGTTGATCAGCGCCTGAGGTGTTACCACAGCCAGATCCTGTGTTGTCATTCTTTCACGAACAACTCTTTCCATTCTGGACAGACCGATACGGAACTGGTTCTGCAGCAGTTCCCCTACGGAACGGATACGTCTGTTGCCCAGATGGTCGATGTCGTCCACGTTGCCGTAGCCGTAATCCAGCTGCATCACATAGTTGATGGAAGCCATGATGTCTTCCAGTGTGATGTGCTTAGGCACCAGTTCGTGGATGTTTTCTTTGATGGCAGCTTTCAGTTCTTCAGCTGTTGTGTATTCGTTCAGCAGCTGTTCCAGCACAGGGAAGTAAACTCTTTCTTTGATGTTTACATCGTCTGCTGTCAGACCGAATTCTTCCAGATATGCATCAATTGCAACTGCACGGTTTGTCAGGATTTTTACTTTTCTTTCTTCTACTTCAATATACAGGTGGTCGATGCCGCTGTCCTGGATGGTATCGCACAGTTCCATTGTCAGCACTGCGCCTTCTTCAGCCAGAACTTCCCCTGTCATAGGGTCAACCACTGCTTCCGCCAGTTTTGCACCGCGGATTCTGTTTCTCAGAGCCAGTTTCTTGTTGAATTTGTAACGGCCTACTTTTGCCAGGTCATAACGTTTGGGATCGAAGAACATGCCACGCAGCAGGGATTCGGAACTTTCCACTGTGGGAGGTTCGCCGGGACGCAGCTTTTTATAGATTTCGATCAGACCTTCTTCGTAAGACTTGGAAACGTCTTTTTCCAGTGTTGCCAGAATCTTAGGTTCTTCGCCGAACAGGTCAATGATTTCCGCATCAGAGCCAATGCCCAGTGCACGGATCAGAACTGTCACGGGAACTTTTCTGGTACGGTCAACTCTTACATAGAATACGTCGTTGGAGTCTGTTTCATATTCCAGCCAAGCGCCTCTGTTGGGGATAACAGTTGCGGAAAGCAGCTTTTTCCCAACTTTGTCAAAATCAGAAGCATAGTAAATGCCGGGGGAACGAACCAACTGGCTGACGATAACACGTTCTGCACCGTTGATGATGAAGGTACCTGTTTCTGTCATCAGAGGGAAATCACCCATAAAGATTTCCTGTTCCTTCAGTTCGTCCAATTCTCTGTTATACAGTCTTGCTTTTACTTTCAATGCTGCCGCATAGGTGGCATCACGTTCCTTACATTCTTCAATGGAGAATTTGGGTTCGGAATCCAATGTAAAATCAATGAATTCCAGCACCAGATTGCCGCTGAAGTCTGTGATGGGGGAAATATCTTCAAATACTTCCTTCAAACCTTCCTTCAAAAACCACTGGTAACTGTCCTTCTGCACCTCGATCAGATTGGGCATATCCAAAACTTCGTTGATTTTGGAATAGCTCATTCGTGTCGTGTCGCCAAAACGGAGTGCATGAATTCTGTTTTTTTCCATCTTGTCACCTCTCGAATTTATCTATCACACCGACATTACCACTGCCCTACGGACACTTGATACAGAAAAACGACCTGTCGTTTCTCTCTATCAGGCGTCCATGGCAGCTGCTTTTTTGCAGAAATTTTCTGCTTTTGCGCAAAAAATTTAGAATTGCCCAAACAAAGCTAGACCTTTGCCTGCACCACCTTTGATCAGTGGTCGTGACAAAAGCCTCTTTTATCTAAGAAATTCTAATGCAACTTTTGAACAGTTTGCCATACAGCCTCCCGTTCACCATATTAAAAGCCAATGATTCCAAACAAAGCGCAATCCTTATGTGTCAGAAATCCCCTGTATTTCAAGGTTCCTGCCGAATTCTGCAAAAAGATGTTGAATTTTGCAAACCTCTATGCTATACTGACCATAAATCATGGATATGTGTGCTTGTTTGCCAATGTGTGAGATATTTTACCACATCTAAAACTGGCTGTCAAGCCCTTTTTCCTTGAATTTCCGGCGGTTTCCCGCCTTTTTTTATTGCTTTTTTTCCTTCTCCCATTTGCACAACCCCTTTCCCGCTTTTCTCCGTTCTTTCCCATTGCATTTTGGGCGCAAGTGACATTTTGTATAAAACACCGCTAAAATTCCGTTAAAATTTCATGACTGTTTTTTGATTTTAGCATCTCAAAAAATCGCAATTTTGTTAACTATTTTTGTTCTTTTTTAAATACATCACACTTCTTTACATTTTCTCCCCTACCTGTTACACTGTTTGAGATAGAAACGAGGTGTTTATCTTGCAGAAAGAGAATTATCAGATCGTGCTGGAACGCACGTTAAAGACCATAAAAAAGGAAGAACGCCGTCCCCGTCTGCTGCTTCATAGCTGCTGTGGCCCCTGTTCTTCTTATGTATTGGAGTATCTCTCCCATTATTTTGATATTACCGTATACTACTATAACCCCAATATCTCCCCTGCGGCGGAATTCACCCACCGCGCGGAAGAACAGCAGAAACTCATTGCTCAGATGCCTTTGGAGGGCGAAGTATCCTGTATCGTTGGAGAATATGATCCGGAAACCTTCTTCGCCATGGCAAAAGGCAGAGAACAGGAACCGGAAGGTGGACAGCGCTGCTTTGACTGCTATACTCTCCGTCTGAAAAAGACAGCGGAAGCAGCAAAGGCTGGCGGCTTTGATTACTTCACCACCACCCTTTCCATCAGCCCTCATAAAAACGCACAGGTGCTCAATGCCATCGGCAAAGAACTGGCGGAAACCTATGGCGTTCCTTATCTCTTTTCCGATTTCAAAAAGAAAAACGGCTATAAACGCTCCTGCGAACTGTCAGAACAGTACCATCTCTACCGTCAGGATTACTGCGGCTGTCCTTTCTCCAAAGCGGAAGCCGAAGCCCGCAGAAAAGCCATCCACGGCGAATAAACCCAAATCCGACAGCAAGAACCTTTTAAAAGGCTTTCTTGCTGTTCTTTTTTGGAAAAAAGCCGCATTTTCTCTTTTCTTTCCCCCAAAACCGTCGTATAATAAACCCCGTGCAATTTTTTCTGAAAGGAGTTTTTTTATGACACAAAAACAAAAGGGGATTTTGTGTATCACCGCATCATCCTTCTTTTTCGCTTTGATGAATCTGTTTGTGCGGCTATCCGGCGACCTGCCTTCCATGCAGAAAAGTTTTTTCCGTAATTTCGTGGCACTACTCTTTGCCGCTGTGATTTTGTATCGGGAACGTCCCAAAGTAACTTTCACCCCCAAAGCAAAACGCCATCTGTTCTGGCGTGCGTTCTTCGGCACCGTCGGCGTCCTCTGTAATTTCTACGCCGTAGACCATCTGGTACTGGCAGACGCATCCATGCTCAATAAGATGTCACCGTTCTTTGCAGTCATCTTTGCTATCTTCCTGCTGAAAGAAAAGCCCAACCGCTTCCAGACATTGTCCATCATCACCGCTTTCATCGGTGTTCTGTTCATTGTCAAACCCACAGGCAATATGAATCTCATTCCTGCTCTCATCGGGCTTATGGGCGGTCTTGGCGCAGGTCTTGCTTATACCTATGTCCGCTCTTTGGGACAACAGGGCGTTGCCGGGCCATTTATCGTGTTCTTCTTCTCGGCATTCTCCTGCGTGGTACTCCTGCCCTTCCTGATATTCGATTTCCACCCTATGACTTGGGTGCAGCTGGGTACACTTCTTCTGGCAGGTCTTTCTGCCGCTGGCGGTCAGTTTACCATCACTGCCGCTTACTGCTACGCACCTGCAAGGGAAATTTCCGTTTTCGACTACTTCCAGATTCCATTCTCAGCGCTTCTGGGCTTCATCGTATTCGGACAGATTCCTGACTGGCTCAGTTGGATCGGTTATGCCATTATCTGCGGCACAGCCATTGCCATGTTCCTGCGTACCACCCGAACAGAAAAGGCATAAACACAAATTTCTTCATCAGAAAACAAAGAAAGCTGGAATCTCTGCAAAATGATTTCAGCTTTCTTCTTTTTTGCAAATTTTCAGGCATCTTTCCCATTCTCTTTTTTTCTTTCCCAATTTCTGCTATACTATTGCAAAATATCACAAAAGGAGCCTCTTATGTTATTAGAACGAACCCTGTCCACATTGCAGACGCTTGGCAATGAACGCCTGCAATTACCTATATTTTACGAAAGTCCCCTGTCCCTTCGCTTTGAGATCGGCCCCGAGGACATTCCCGTCAATGATCCACGTTATTTCCGTATGGCATACTGGCGCACCTCTTTTCTTTATGAAAAAGCGCCTGCCTTCGATACCCTCCTTTGGGTACTCTACCGTACGCCGGATATGGATTCTGACATCAACGAACTTCTCGACCGTTTCTGCAAACTTGCCCGACTGCCGGAGCCTGCGGAGGTCTATGAACAGGAAACCGTAGACCGTGACGGCGAACCTTTTACCCGTATCTTCTTTTTCTGGGATATGGAAGAAACACCACCTAAAACCTCTGCTCTGCTGGACGGCATTCTGAAAACAGATTTCGCTGGATTTCTGGAACTTTCCTCTGCCGTTTTCTTTTTCAATACCCAGACCCCCTTCCTCCTTCATCTCTATGATGACAGAGGCATGGACTTAGTAGCGGCAGACAAAGCCCTTCTTTCTCCTTTTTATGAGGACTGCCATAACTGGCTCTTAGACTACGACCTGCCCCGTATGGACGAAATCTTCGCAAGTACAAAAGGCACAGAATCTATCTAAAATTCTGTGCCTTTTTTTATTTTACGGAACATATTGTTCCTCCACTTTTGTCACAACACCATTTTCCGTGGTAATCCAGAACGGCAGGTATCCGCCTTCTTCTTCCAGATGTTTCTCCAACGCTTTCCAGCTTTTCAGCTGTTTCTGTTCCACGCCGTTTTCTGTAAATTCCACCACAAGAATCTCCGGTTGTTTCCCCAAATCCATAGCGGTATTGTTTTCCCATGTGCGGATATAATATCCGTTTGGCATTTCCATATCAGGGTCTAACTGTACCTGTGCCAGACGTTCTCTGTTTTCCTCTGTATACCACTGGGCTTCGTTCAAATGGAGGATTCCCTCTTTTGCATCCAGCTTCGTAATATACCCAAACCGCTTAGAGGACATATCTCCATAAAAATCTTCCAGAGTTCCTTCTCTCACCACTATATCGTCTGTGGTCACAGACCAAAGACCCAGTTCATCCCGCAGAAATGTCATGGCAACATCTTCAGGATTCAAAAGCCCTACCTTGTGTCCTTCGTCGCACTGCGCCTGCTGTTCGGCGTAATAAGCATCTTCCTCCGCGCCGCTGACATAATTGTAATAGAGATTTCTCAGTTCATCGCTCCATCGTTCCACGCACCAGATACCGCTATCCCCCTGTTTCACAGGCTGGGACAATAACAAGCGATAATCGCTATATCCTTTCTGCTGATGGAGAGATACATCCACGATGATATGATTTCCCGGATAGGTTTCCGGCGTGAGATATCCTTTCTTCTCCAAAAGTGCCCGCACCATGGTACCCATTTCTTCCTGCGGCATGGTCAGTTCATAGGGATAAATACTGCCGAAGCATACACCGAATAAAGCCATCTGTTCCTCTGTAAAGGAAACTTTCGCAAAACCGTTTTCATCCGGTTCCGGCAGACGCATTGCCCCAAAGGCGTATTTTTCCGATTTCAGATACAGACAATCGCCTTCCTGTGTAACGCCTTCCGGCAGCTGCAAAGGCTTGTCGCTGTCCAGCTGGTATCGACATTCTCCTGACCAGACTTCCACAGCCGTATCTTTCCCCAGCAATCCTTCCACACGATAATGCCCTTCAGAACTCAGCACTTCTCTGTCAATGATATGACTGCCCTGTTCTTCCACCACAGGCGCAATCTTTTCTTCTTCCATTCTGGCAATGGTATGGATATCATTTTTATCCTCGGGCGCACTCCAAATGGCGCATCCCACTGCCACAGCTGCCACAACTGCCAGCCCAGCCAAAACAGTAACAGGCTTTTTGTATTGGAGGATATGCTTCACCCTTGTTTTGATGGGCTTCTCCCCAAAAGCCAAAGGCGTACCGAACCATCTTTCCTCTGCCGACAACCGCACCAGAGAAAGGGAATATCCTTTTTTGATGTCTGTTCCCATTTTTTCCAGTACTTTTTCATCACAGGAGCTTTCCATATCCGCTTCCATACACCGAAACGCCAGCCAAACCAGCGGATTGAACCAATGCAGGCAAAGAATGATAAACGCCCCTTGCTTGATGCGCATATCATGCCGTTTGATATGGATTCTCTCATGACAGAGCACATACTCCCGTTCTTCCTCTGTCAAATCCGCCGGAAGATAAATCCGTGGCTCCATCCCCATAACAAAGGCCGTTGGCAATCCTTCCACCTGATACACAAAAGCATCAATCTTTTCCGCATTTTTCAGCTTTTTCCGCAGTTTCCATGAAGAAACCATGCCATAGCCCAGCAAGACTACCGTTCCTATAGCCCATACCACAGAAGCACCTTTCACCATCCGTTCCATAGGAAAAACTTCTTCCCCCAGTTTCCGCACCGGTGTCCGTTCCGCTACAAAATCATCCAAAAGAGAAATCCCACTTTCCGCCTGCGGCACTGCCTGATACAGTTTCACCTGCCGAAAACTTTCTACCCCCACAGGCATGGGACTGTAGGAAGTCTTGATACGCACAGGCAAAATCAGTGTCAGAAATACCACCAGCCACAATCCATAAGAAATGGATTTGGGGCTTTTTTTCAGCAATAACCGCAGAATCAATACTGCCGCAATGGCAAAACTGCCGTAAAGGGATAAATTCAAAATTTCCAGAAACAGTCCATCCATACTCAGCCCTCCTCGTATGTCTCAATGAGCTTTTTCATCTCCTCCACTTCTTTTGCTGTCAGCCCTTTCCCCTTTGCAAAGGCTGTGAGAAACTTTGGCAGAGAACCGCCGAAGCTGTCTTTGACAAACTGCCTGCTTTCCTGTGCCTGCCATTCTTCTTTTGTATATTCCGCCCGAATCATGCCTTTTTCATTGACAAAAACCCCTTTTTGTTCCAGTTTTTTCAGCATGGTATAGGTGGTAGACTTCTTCCAGTCCATTTTCTCTCCGCAGATTTTCACCAATTCCGCCGAGGTCATAGGAACGTTCTTCCATAAAATCTCCGCCAATCTTTCTTCCGCTTCTGTCAGTTGATATCCCATGGTATCCCCCCTTTTTGGTCTATAAGTTTTAGACTCCTTTTCTTTTAGTCTATAATCTATAGACCAGTTTGTCAATGATTTGTTTCTATTTTCATACAAAAAAATCCCAAAACAACAGTCTTTTCTTCAGAAAACATTGTTTTAAAAGCAAATATTTCCGTAAAATCCTGATAAACAAGGAAAGCTGGAATCCTGCGCAAGAATTCCAGCTTTCTTTATACCCCCAAATATTCAGGGAAAATCTTCATATTTTATTTTACGGTACTCCAGATATTGCTGTAAGCCGTTGTATTTTCATCGGGAATCAATCCCAATCTCCAGAAAGATACGCCATTGACGCCCATCATTTTTGCCAGATCGATTTTATCCTGAATACTGCGGCTGTCCTCATACCAGATAACCTTTGTGGTATCTCCATCCTGCACCGTCATATAAGGATTCCGGTATTTTTCAGAATATTCAGATTGCGCGCCGCTCTGCAAATAAGCCTGCAAGGTATCATAATCATTGTCGATGCCCTGACTGTTGACAATAACGCCATTTTGCAGATCCCATTCCACGTTGGAAGAAGGGCTCATCCCCAGCACTACTTTGCTGCTGTCTGTCACACCGGTATTCTCATCAGTAATGGCGTGGAGTCCATAGTATACCTGATCGAAAGGAGAAACAGGCGTTGTGGTAAAGCCGCTTTGCTGTACGTCAGCGGAAATACTCTTTGCCTCGTAATCATACGCCATCATAATCACTTTGTCTGCAATCTCGCCAATGGCTTTGTAATCATATCCATCGTAATAACTGCCGTCTTTTGTCGCCGGATGAACTGCCACATACAGGCTCTTTCCTTCTGCCGTCAATGCTGTATCCAGTTCTTTCAGGAATGCCACAAAATTCTGTTTCAATGTACTGCCGCGAAGCCCTTCAAAGTCGATGGTAACCCCTTCATAAGGATTTCTGCCCAGTTTTTTGTAAGTCACTGTCACTTCTTCCATAATGGCGTTCACTGCCGCGGTACGGTTTTCCGCGCTATTCAAAATGGTCTGTGCCGCTGTAGCATCCGACAGGAAAACATTCAGATTGGTCTGAACACCGCTATTCTGCAGTTCGTCCACAATCTGTTCATAGCCTTCCGGCACTGCCCATTCGTTGTTGTTTTCATAAAGGGTATTGACCACAATACTTCCGTCGTCACGGTATTCCATTTTGCTCCAGCCAAAAGAAACAGCGTCCATTTCCTTTGCCAGATCTTTCTGTCCATAGGAAGAGAAAGCATAGAATCCATGGACAAAGTCCGTATCACTGTTCATTTTGTTGTAGCACCGCAGCATCATAGCCGCCGCTTCTTCTCTGGTAGCTGTTCCGTTTGGCACAAACTGTCCAGCACCTTTGCCGCTGACAATGCCGAAATCATAGGCCAGATTGATATATCCTTTGTTGCTTGTTACGTCTGTAAAAGGAGAAGCCGCCGCTGCCGCCGTTTCCACCAGATTGTCATAGCCCAATCCTTTTACCAGCATCACAGCCATTTCCTCTCTGGTGATATTGTCATTGGGACGGAAATTCTGGGCGCTGTCATCCAAAGCCCCATGCTGTGCCGCTGTTTCCACACTCTTGAAATACCATTGGTTCACATCCTGATTATCCGCAAAAGAACCACTCTGGGCATCCACCAGTTCCCAGCCAAACATTCGACACATCATGGATACAAACTGCCCTCTTGTCACCGTTTGTCCCAGACCAAAGGTACCGTCATCCATGCCGCTGATGAAACCAATCTCGCTGGCTTTCACCACTTCGTTGTACGCCCAATGGTCTGTGGGCACATCGGGAAACTGCGCACCAAAAGCCGTTGCCGACCAGAGGGTTCCCATTGCCGCCGCCAGAAAAATGACCTTTCCTTTCATACCCGTTCCTCCTTTGCATTCCAAAACCCTTTTGTGCAAAAAAAGCTGCATGGAACCGGCATTTTTCTGCCGCCCATACAGCTTTTTCTTTCTGTCTGTGTTGCCGCAAAACAGAGAAGTCCTTTGCTGCATTGCGTTCCTTACAGCTTTATTTTACTCCTCTTTTTTGTGTTTGTCTTTTACAAAATTCTTAATCCGTTCTCTTTTCCAGAAAATGACAGCCCCAAGCACAAGAACCACACATCCAGCAATGGGCGCGACCACATACCACAAAGGTGTCCGTTCCGCATAGAAAGTGAACTGAGTACCATCTGCGTTAAAGCACAGATACTGTCCGTCTTTCTGTGTATCCAGAGGCACTGCGCCGCCGTCTTTCACCAGATACAGCTTCAGCAGTCCGCCGCCTTCCGGTACACAATACCTCATCAGATGGGTGATGCTGCCGTCTTCCGGCAATGTTACCTTCCAGCCTTCCACGAATTTGCTGCTGTCAGCAATCCCCACATCTTCCGCCGTCACAGGTTCCATGGTGATTTCCGCGCCATCTTCAAAACTGCCTTCTGCCAGCAGAATAGAAAGCATTGCTTCGCCTCTGGTCTGTGGTGACGCAATGGAAGAACTGCGCTGGGTGTAAACGGCTTCAATGACTCTGTCAAATGTAACAGTTTCCGGCAATTCTTCCCAGCTGCCAGAAGAACCTTCCTGTTTGGGCACTTCTGGAATGGGCTTGCTGTCTGTTTTTTCACCGTAGGTGTATGCCACTTCATCCACCACAGCACCATTTGCCATATAAGTCAAATAGAAGGAACGGAACCGCTCCGGCAGTCCTTCCATGGCTATGAAATCTTCATATGCCATAGGTTCTGCTTCTCCTGCAAAACTGATGTCGTCCACGCCGCCCCAGTCACCGTCTACAAAGTAATTGCCTTTTACATTGCCTTCTGCTTTTCCGGCAATGGCACCAGCTGCTTCTTCTGCATCTGACAGTTCCACCATAGCACGGCAGTCAAAGATATCCGTACCATATCCGGCAATACCGCCGGTATAACTGCCGCCGCTCAATGAAACTTTGGCATCACTGTTTCGTACCACAGAATCAGAGCTGCCCACAATGCCACCGATATAATCGCCGTCGCTGCTGGTCACTTTGCCATAAGCCTCACATTTGTAAATGCTGCCCAGCTTCATATAACCTGCAATGCCGCCTACATAATCTTTTTTCCCGGTCACTGTTCCGTAGTTCACAGAACCTCGCAGAACAGCTTTTGTCTGGAAGTGCTGATTCAGGGAAGTATCCCCCTGTCTGGTCAGGTCGTCTTCCGGGTCAAAGTCGTATTCCACCGCAATGGCGCCGCAGATCCCCCCGGTATCCACGTCACCCTCTACTTTGCCGTAGTTGCGGCAGTTTTCTGTGACACCTTCTGTGGAAGAAGTCACTTCTTCTGATATATCTTCATAAATCTCTTCTTCTTCGCCATCGTCCAGCAGTTTTTCATAAATATCCCGCATGATATCCATGATGCTCCGCATCTGGTCATTCATTGCCCGCAGGTCAGAAATGAGGATGTCGCCGTTGTCCCCCATTTCGTCTGTCATCTGTTCCACTTCGTCAAAAATGGAACCTGTCTGATCCAGCAGATTGTCCACCTGCTCTTTATATTCCGCATCGGGCACAGAAAACTGAGGTGCACCGCCTTCCCGGAAATCCCGGATTGCCCAGCGCATATCTGTTACCATATCGGATAATCCATCCTGAATGTCCTGCATTTTTTCCACAGAACGTTCCAGTCTAGATAAAGCGCTGTTCAGGTCAGAAGCCATATCACTGCCGCTGTCCAACGCGTCCCCCATTTCATTTTTCGTATTGTTGATGGCACGAATGACACCATCTCCGGCAGACTTCAGATAAGTCACATCCCCCTGCAGGTCAGCCAGTGCTTCTTCCATGGCTTCCCAGTTGCCCATAGAACCAATGACATTTTGGACACTCTGATTCACATCGCTCCAAGCGTTTTTGTAATTCTGTACCGCGCGGTCCAGCTTTGTCAAACCGCTGTCTGCGCTGTCGATGGCATCCTGTCCAGCCTGCGCCGCATCCTGCAAACGTTCTACAGATTTATGGAGCTGATCCACTGCATCTGTGATGTCATCAGCAACATCCTCCCCGGTGCCCAGAATATCTTCCAAGTCACCTAAGAAACGATCTGCTCTTGCACTCAGGTCATTGACTGTTTCAATGGTATCGTCCACATAATCTTCTGTTCGGTGTACCAGATAGTCCGTGCTTTCTCTGGCTTCATCGGACATAGCGGAAATATTGTCCAAGCGGAAAGAAACGTCATCCATAGTGGTTTCCGTGTGGTCCAGCATGCCGTCCATAATGTCCTGCAAACCGGAAAAAGCATCAGAAAGCCGTTCCAGATCGTCCTTGCCGAATTTCAAAATCAGGTAAGGTTCCATCTGCCCCACAACACCGCCTACGTCTTTTCTGCCGTAAACAGCGCCGCGGTTTTCGCAGTCGTGGAGATAGCCAGACTGTCTGCCGGCAATACCGCCTACATTATACCCTACATGGGGATAACCAATTTCCCCTGTATTCTGGCATCCCTGCAGAAGCCCGGAGGAAAATCCCGTAATACCGCCTGTATCTGTATATACAGAAAGATTTTCCGTATTGTTGATATGAGTCACATCAATATCATCCAATGTAGGGGCGATCTCTGCACCATCTGTATTGACACTGCTTTCGTTGGTACAGCGGATGATGCTGCCAAGGTTTTGCCCTGCAACACCGCCGGTGTAGTGTTCCCCACGGATTTCCCCGCGAACGGTACAGCCTGTGATGACACCTGTATTTTCATTGATGCCGGCAATGCCGCCAATATTGTTTTTGCCATCTACCACACCGTTGAACATACAATTTTCAATGGTGCCGTTGTTGTGTCCCACAATACCGCCAATGGCGCTTTTCCCGCCAGATGGCTCCCATGTGCCTGTAACCGTCAGGTTTTTCACCACTGCGCCTTCGCTCACATAACGGAATACCCCTGTGTCAGAAGCCGCTGACGTATAAGAACCCATGTGAATGCTGTGTCCATTGCCGTCAAAGGTACCGCTGAACACAGGTACCGGCGTAAAATTGCCGCCCAAATCCAAATCTGTATCCAGCACAACAGTCTTACCTACAGACCAGGTATCCAACTTACAGTTTTTCACAAATGACTTCCAATCCTCTGCCGTCGCGATGCGGATTTCTCCCCCATCGGATGCAAAGGCGCTCAAAGGCAGACCAAAAACCAGCAGTGCTGCCATGAGTAATGATATGATTCTTTTACTGATTTTCATGGGTCTGCCCCTCCTCTCTTTCGGTTTCTTCTGTTGGTTCTTCAGGCGGTTCCTCTTTTGGCTTTTCCTTCTTGCCTTCCGTATCTACAATGGCATGGACTTCGCCGTGAATAACCCCCTGTACTTTCGCGTCAATGGTACCGGAAACATAACCCCGGATATGGCCATTGACACGGACGGAACCTTCCATTTCGTGGCTGAGTTCCGGTGGTTTGATGGCAAACATGGTGCGTTCGATAACCTTGTCCCCCAGCAGCAAAATTTCCGGCAGTACGAACATAACCAGAAAAATGGATAAGATGGTACCACGTCCCAGACAAATACCGATGGATGCAACGGTAGGGTCAGAGGACATGAACCCAATCAAAAGCCCTGCTGCCGCCAGCATAGAACCAGATGTAATAATGGTCGGAAATGCCTGATTCAATGCCAGAATAATGGCTTTTTGAGGAGGCATCTGTTTTTTCAGTTCCATGTATCGGTTGGAAATAACGATAGCATAGTCGATGTTTGCCCCCATCTGTATGGAGCTGACCACCAGATAACTGAGGAAGAACAAATTGCTGTGCATCAAATAAGGGAAGGAGAAGTTGATCCATACACTTCCCTGAATGACCAGTATCAGCAAAATAGGCAGCCCAACAGACTGGAATGTAAAGAGCAGTACCAGAATGACAAATACAATGGAAAGGACACTGATCATCACATTATCCCGGCTGAAGGAGCTGGAAAGGTCAAAGTCACTGGTGCTGTTGCCTACCAGCAGAAAATCATCATAATATCTTCCCACGTCTTCCCGAAGCACATCCAAGAATGCGAAAGTTTCTTCCCCTTCTTCCGGCAGATTCAAATCCAATACCAAACGGGAGTAATTTTCCCCTTGCAGCTGCTTTCTGGCATCGTCGATTTTTTCGTATGCGTCGTCCAGATCCCGCTGCATTTCATCGTCCAGTTCCACATATCCTTTGTCCGCTTCCTCATGAGCAAATAAGAACATATCAATGAGGGGCACTTCGTAATTATCCAGATTGCCAATGACATGACCATATTCCTCATTCTTGATGCCGTAAGCACCATACAGGAGTTTTGCCACTTCCACATCCAAGTCCATCATTTCCGCAAATTTTCTTGGTGTCAACGCGTCTGCCAGCATGTAATCATCTTCTGCTTCCGCGTTGGCAATGCCCAAAGCCGAATTGACTTCTGGATGCTTCTGGATATCTGCCAACAACGCCCGCTCGCTGTCATAATCCCCTTTTGGAATGACAATTGCCAATGTATTCTGTCCCCCAAAGGTTTCTTTGATTTTATCATCGGCAATGGTATTCTCACTTTTCTGGAAAGAAGTAATCTGTGTATACCCATAAGCATAGGGACACATAGAAGAAAACTTAAATGCCACAATCAGCAAAATCAGGAAAATAGGTGGGACAATGTACTGCATTTTGATAACAATACGTCCCAAGCCGTCAATACTTGGTACAAAGTTTTTATGATGTGTCTTATCAATGCCCTTGCTGAACAACATCAGCAAACCGGGCATCAATGTAAATACGGACAGCAGACTGCAAAAGATAGCTTTGATGAGCACACGCCCCATATCAAACCCAATGCCGAACTGCATGAACATCAGAGCGCCCAGACCAGAAATGGTGGTCAAGCTGCTGGCTGAAATTTCTGGAATGGCTTTGCTCAGTGCCGTGATGGTCGCCTCCCGTGGTTCCATATGCACTCGTTCCTCGCTGTAACGGTGACAAAGAATAATGGCATAGTCAATGGCAAGAGCCAATTGGAGCACCACCGTTACAGAGTTGGAAATAAAGGAAATCTCTCCAAAAAAGAAGTTGGTTCCCATATTCAATACCGCCGCCGCAATGAATGTCAGCAGCAATACGGGAATTTCCATATAGGTCTTAGATGTGAGCAGCAGTACACTGACAATGATCACCGCCGCCACAACCATAATCATTTTCATTTCTTCTGCCAGCAAGTCGGAACGGTTGTTGCCCACTTCCGTAGAAACATACAAGTCATAAGGCGCAAGCTCTTCCTTCAGTTCATTCAATGCTGTCAGGGAAATATCGTCATCCACTTCCCCGTCGAAAGTCACATCAAACAGCGCCGCCGCACCTCTGTAGTGGTCTTCCGTTTCATCAAATTCCACTTCTGAAATGCCTTCTATTTTCTCCAAATCCTCCGATAGGGTCAGCGCTTGGTCATATGTAATGTTGTTGACCATGACCCGGGCTGTGGCAAATGTGGTGAATTCCTCATCCATCAAGTCCAGCCCTCGCCTTGTTTCCGTTTCTTCCGGCAGATAGGACGTCAGATCGTCATTGACCGATACCCATCCGCTGGCAAATACAGAAAAGAGCATTGCTGCTCCATATAACAGAAAGAATAAATTTCGCTTATCTACAATGAGCGTCGCCAGTTTTTCCCAAAAGGAACGCTCGTCTTTTTCTTTTTTCATGGTTTCACCCGTTTCTATGTGCTGTACCCCTTATCCTCAACGGCAGCACGTACTTTCCTGATTTTATCTATAAAAAAAATATAATGGCTTTGCAGGAAAAATACCATAGACAATTTGATGTATTTTGTATAAAAAACACACTGCAAAGAAAACTTGGCAAAAAGTATTGACAAGAAAACTTGGCAATGCTATGCTCTAAGTACCAAGTAAACTTGGCAAGGAAAACATTTTTAAAATCGGGGGAAATGTTATCAAAAAGGAGGGGCACTTTTATGGACAAAAACGAAATCTTACGGCGCAGTCAAGAAGAAAACCAATATGGGGATGAACGGGAAAAACAGATCAAAGCAAAAAGCGAATCCTTTAGGCAAAACGTGATTTTTTTTGGTTTGATTATTCTGACGGTTTTTAATTGGATAAAAGGACTGCCTGTAAAACATTTGATAGCAATTCTCTGGGCGGGCACAGCCGCAGAGTATTATTATCTTTTCTGGAAAAATCGCAAAAAAAGGGATCTCTTCTGGGGTTTGCTTACCACTGCCACTTGTCTGGCTGATCTCTTTTTGCTATATTGGGAGGTATTTCGATGAATAAAGAAGAAATTTTAAAACGCAGTCAAACAGAAAATATGTTGGGAGATGAACGGGAAAAGCAAATTCGATTAGAAAGCGAAACGTTCAGTTTAATTTTTACACTGGCTGTCACACTGATTCTGACAACTGTCAATTATGTAAAAGGTCTGTCAGCCGATGGATTTCTGGCGATATTCTGGGCAAGCATCGTGGGGAGATACTGCCTTCTCTTCTATCGTCATCACAAAGCCTATCATGGTATCATGGCTTTGGCTGCCGCCGTACTTTGTGTCGCAAACGTCATGGAATATTTAGGGGGAATCTAAATGGATAAAAAGGAAATCCTTGCACGCAGCCGCGCAGAAAACGCCGCCGGTGACGAGAGAGAACAAAGCCTTGTACAAAAAAGCAGAATCTTTGGTTTTCGCTGTTTATGGCTGTCCTACTTTCTGATCTTTTTTATTTTCGAAATAACGAAACAGGATTTGAATGGAGAATTCTTCTTGGCTCTCATCTCCTGCTGGTTTCTGGGTCATAGTACTGTACTTCTCACCCAAGGCTATTATCTGAAAAAGAAGCTGTATCTGGTACTTGGAATCGCCGGCTGCCTTCTGATCGTATTGGCAACCATCTTTATCCGTCCTATACTGCAAATTTTCGTTGCCTAAAAAGGAGGTCATCCCATGGATAAAAAGGAAATCTTACGCCGCAGTCAAAAAGAAAACTACATCTTTGATGAATTTTCCCATTATGTGGACAAAAAAGCCTACGCCAATGCCTATCTGGCAATTCTCATTTTCAGTGGCATTGCCGCATTGGTCTTTTTCCTCCAATTCCATTTTACAGGCAAAGCCTATGAAGATTACCGCGCTTTTCTATTCTGTTTTGCCATTACTTTTGGCAGTCGTTCTTTCCAGCATTTCCGCAGCCACAGAAAAGCGAAAGACATCCTCTTTGTGCTGATTGCACTTTGTATTGCTATCATCACATTGGTCAATATTTTAAACCACGAAATGGAGATCCTTTGATATGCCAAAAGAAAAAGAACCAAAAAATGAACTCATTCTCCGCAACCGCTTAAAAGAAGCCCGCGCGGAGCAAAACTTATCTCAAAGCCAGTTAGCGGAGATGGTAGGTGTTTCCCGAAATACCATCAGTTCCATCGAAACGGGGCAGTTTAACCCCACGGCAAAACTGGCTTTGATTCTCTGCATTGCATTAGATAAAAAATTTGAAGACTTATTTTATTTCGACTAAAAAACTGTCAGTTTCCGCCGTCTGGAATCTGACAGTTTTTCTATGTTTATCTATTGATACTTATCCACACCATGTTTTTTATTTCATACATGTTATCCACAGATTTTTCTATTTTTTCTCTGCTTTTCCACTTGTTCCACAGTTTTCAGCCTGTTTCCCACATAAAGCCTGCCATCGTGGCTCCTCTTTCAAAAAGCCATAGGTTTCCTCCTCCGCAAAAGACTGTAAAAGTTGTTTTTTCATATTTACCAATAATTCTGGCTGCATTTCCTGAAATGTCATGTGCTCATACAGCCATGCCTGCCGAAAACCGCCTATTCCCGCCACACTGTCAAGCACCTTTTCCATGGTATCCAGCGTCAGTTCTCGATTTTGTTCCAACACCGCCAAATCCAATAGAGGTACTGCCTCATAAAATTTTCCCATTTCAAAGCATCGAGCCAATTCCCCTTGTTTTTCGGCCAGCCTTCCTGCTCGTTCCCTATCATTTTCATTCCGCGCTAACTGATACATCCCATGGAGGATGGCACTGATCCGCTGATAATCCGCAAAGAGCAATTCCTCATATGCCTTATATGCCTCTTTGATGCGTCCCGTTTCTCCGTAAATCTGTGCCTGCATTCGTTTACGTTCTGGATTCTGTATGGAAAAATACTGCAAATACGTTTCCGCTTCTTCAAATTGTCTTTTTCGTCTGTAATATCCCACCAATCCACTGGCAGCCCGCATACGAACACTTTCTTCTGAACTCTCCAGAAGCCGCTGATATAATGCACAAATTTCCCTCTCTCGTTTTTCCGCCTCTGGTACCTCATGGGTGATAGCATATGCTTCAAAACATGCCGCCATATTCAACACCAGTTCCTCGCAGTTGGGATACTGTTCCATTTGCTTTCTTGCCCATCCAAAAGCTTCTCCGTAACTGGTTTCTTTCAGCATTTTCTGCGTCTTTTCCAACAGTTCCTTGATTTCCTTTGGCGTCAGATTTTCCCGATAAGACAAAAGGGTATCTGTAGAAATCTCCAGCAATCTGGCAATAGGCGCCAACAGGGCAATATCAGGACAAGTGACCTCCCTTTCCCATTTATTCACTGCGGATGCCGTTACGCCCAGCCGTTCTGCCATTTCTTCCTGTGTGAAATTCCGTTCTTTTCTATATTTCCGAATGACTTTTCCCAGCATCATCCTGTCATCTCCTTTTTCGCAATTGCAAAGATCTCTGCTGCAACCAGCATACCAGAAAACCGTCCACCTCACAACGGAGCCTTTTTCAACGATTCCGCAAAAAAATAGCGCACCATTCACATTTTCAGACATAAAAAAAGGACATCCTCTTTCGAGAATGTCCTTTTGGAAATTCGGTTTTAAATTACTTCAGAGTAACTTTAGCGCCTACTTCTTCCAGTTTAGCTTTGATGCCGTCAGCTTCTTCTTTGGAAGCCTGTTCTTTCAGCATCTTAGGAGCGCCGTCAACCAGTTCTTTCGCTTCTTTCAGGCCCAGACCTGTTACTTCACGAACAACTTTGATAACTTTGATTTTTTCGGAACCAACTTCTGTCAGTTCTACGTCGAATTCTGTTTTTTCTTCAGCTGCGCCACCTGCTGCAGGGCCTGCTACTACTGCAACACCAGCTGCTGCGGATACACCAAATTCTTCTTCTGCTGCTTTAACCAGATCGTTCAGTTCGATTACTGTCAGTTCTTTTACAGCTGCAATGATTTCTTCGATTGTCAATTTTGCCATTTTAAAGCACCTCCGATTATTTTTCGTATAATTTTCGTAATTTATTTCTTGATTTATGCTGCCCTTAAGCAGCCGCCCACAGAATTATTCTGCTGCGCTTTCGCCTTTTTTCGCGATCTGATCGATAACGCGAGCGAAGGAAGACATAGGGGATTTGAAGCTGCCCAGCAGTTTGGAAAGCAGTACATCTCTGGAAGGGATGTCAGCGATTACTTTCATGCCGGCTGCGTCATACAGAACGCCTTCAACTACACCTGCTTTGAATTCCAGTTCTTTAACGTCTTTTGCAACTTTGTTGATGATGCTTGCACCAGCAGCTGCATCTTCATAAGAGAATGCGAATGTGCTGGGGCCGGACAGGTATGCGTCCAGACCTTCGAACTGTGTACCCTGGATTGCGAAGTGAACCATTGTGTTTTTGTATACTTTGTAATCCACGCCAGCTTCTCTCAGCTGTTTTCTCAGAGCAGTATCCTGTTCTACTGTCAGGCCTCTTGCGTCAACCATAACAACGGAAGTAGCCTTTTCCAGTTTTTCTTTGATTTCATTAACAATAACTTGTTTCTGTTCAATCTTTGCCATGTTTACACCTCCTCGAAGTAATCAATATGATGAAAAAGCCTCTTTGCACATAGACAAAGAGGCTTTTATTTACGCTCTAAAAACAAGCAAATTCCTCGGCAGGATTTACGCACGAGGCACCTGCTGTCTACGGGCAATATGAGATTTTTCTCGTTTCAACTTGTTCAGTATACACCAAAGTCAAGCTGTTGTCAATAACCTCTTAGAGATTATTCAGAAATTTTTGCAGCGTTTACTTTCACGCCGGGACCCATTGTTGTTGTCAGTACAACGCTCTTCAGGTACTGACCTTTAGCAGCAGCGGGTTTTGCTTTTATAATTGCACTCATCAGAGTCTGGAAGTTTTCTGTCAACTTCTCGGAACCGAAAGATACCTTACCTACAGGAACATGGATGATGTTTGTTTTATCCAGACGGTATTCGATTTTACCAGCTTTGATGTCGTTGATTGCTTTTGTTACGTCCATTGTAACTGTACCAGCTTTGGGGTTAGGCATCAAGCCTTTGGGACCCAGTACACGACCCAGACGACCAACAACGCCCATCATGTCGGGTGTTGCTACTGCAACGTCAAAACCGAACCAGTTTTCATTCTGGATTTTGGGGATCAGATCCTCTGCTCCTACGAAATCCGCACCAGCTGCCAGAGCTTCTTCAGCTTTGTCGCCTTTTGCGAATACCAATACACGAACTGTTTTACCTGTGCCGTGGGGAAGAACTACTGCACCACGAACCTGCTGATCAGCATGTCTGCTGTCAACGCCCAAACGAATATGTGCTTCTACAGTTGCGTCAAACTTTGTTGTGGAAGTTTTCTGCACCAGATCGATAGCTTCTGTTGTATCATAGAGAGCTGCTCTGTCTACCAGTTTCGCAGCTTCAACATATTTTTTTCCTCTTTTCACTTTCGTGACCTCCTTATGTGGTAATATCGGGAGAATTCCCTCCCACTGTACCGGCTAATGCCGTCTGTCTTGTCTTATTCTTCTACAACGATACCCATGCTTCTTGCTGTACCGCAGATCATGCTGTATGCTGCTTCAACGTTAGCTGCGTTCAGGTCGGGCATTTTCAGTTCAGCAATTTTCATTACTTCAGCCTTGGGAACTTTTGCAACTTTTGTTTTGTTAGGCACACCGGAACCGGATTCGATACCAGCTGCTTTTTTCAGCAGAACTGCTGCGGGGGGTGTCTTTGTGATAAATGTATAGCTTCTGTCCTGGTAAACTGTGATAACAACAGGAATGATCAGACCTGCCTGAGAAGCTGTTTTTTCATTGAATTCTTTACAGAAACCCATGATGTTCACACCATGCTGACCCAGAGCGGGACCAACAGGAGGAGCGGGAGTTGCTTTCGCTGCGGGAATCTGCAATTTGATATAACCTGTTACTTTTTTTGCCATGAGTGGCACCTCCTATAAATGTGGTAATTAGCGGGGATTTTCCCTCCCACCGGCGACATAAGCCGCCTTCTTCTGTCAACTGTTAAATCTTGTCAATCTGAGCGAAATCAAGTTCTACCGGTGTTTCTCTGCCAAAGATGGAAAGACTTACGACCACCGTCCGTTTGTTTGTGTTGATTTCCTGAATCACACCAACGGAATTTGCGAAAGGACCGCTGGCAACGCGAACGGAATCACCCAGTTCTACGTTCAGGTTTTCCACTTCGCCGCCAATGCCCATAGCATATACTTCCGCATCTGTCAGTGGTACGGGTTTGGAGCCGGGGCCTACAAAGCTTGTTACCCCTCTGGTATTTCTGACAATGTACCATGTTTCATCTGTCATGATCATCTTCAGAAGTACATAGCCGGGGAAGACTTTGCGCTGTACAGTCTTTTTCTGACCGTCTTTGATTTCCACAACATCCTGCAAAGGCACGCTCACCTCATGGATGAGATGCTGCATACCTCTGTTTTCCACGGTTTTCTCGATATTCGCCTTTACCTTGTTTTCATAACCGGAATAGGTATGCACAACATACCACTTGGATTCGGCAGATGTGTTTGTGTTCATTTCTTCCGGCTTGTTGATTTCTTCAGACATACAACCATCCTTTTTCTCGTCGTTTCCTTAACCTAAAAGATTGATCAGCGTGTCATACCCTGCGGAAAATACCGTATCCATGCAAGTAATGATGACACCCACAATCAAGGATGTTACGATGACCGTTGCCGTGCTTTTGACGATATCCACGCGGCCGGGCCAAACGATTTTTTTGAACTCAGCCTTGTAATCCGCAAAGCCGTCACGTTCTTTGCCGTCGCTGTGTTTAGGCTGCTTCGGCGTTACTTTTTTAACTTCCTTCGTTTCATTTGGGCTTGTCATGTTCTTTTCTTCCATACGCTTCACTTCCTTTTTGGGAGTAGCCTCAATTACTTCGTTTCCTTGTGTAATGTATGGGCTTTGCAGAACTTACAATACTTTTTGATTTCCATTCTGTCAGGCATAACTCTCTTGTCTTTGGTTGTGCTGTAGTTTCTCTGTTTGCACTCAGTACAAGCTAAGGTAATCCGTGTTCTCAAGACTTCCACCTCCATTTGATGATTTTCACTTTTTTGCATAAAAAAAAGACTTGCGTCCTTTTCCCTAACAGAATATCACAAGTCCTTTTTGCTGTCAACCATAAATTTCGAAAAAACATTGATTTTCTGCCGTTTTCTCAAAATTTGGCACATTTTTTTACTGATTTTTCAAAAAATCTTCCAGAGCGATGGCAAGCTGGTCAGGACAGCTGGTATCTCTGGGACCGCAAGTGATGCCGCGCAGTCTTTTTGCAGCTTCTTCCGGTGTCATGCCTTCTGCCAGTGCAGCCAGACCTTTGTGGTTGCCGTCACAGCCGCCCAGGAAAGAAATGTTTTTCACAACGCCGTCTTCAATGTCAAATTCCACTTTTCTGGCACAGATGCCCTTGGGTTCATATGTGATATGCATGTTTTCTCCTTCTTTCTACAAAATTCTCTCTAAAACGCTAAAAAACAGCATATCACATTTTGCCTGAAATTGCAATAAATGAGCCTTTTATTTCCTGTATTTTCCAAGGGGATATGTAATCAAAAACAGTACCGCAGCTGTCAGTACCATAGTCGCCCCTGCGGAAGTATCTCCGTAATAGGAAATTGTCAAACCTGCCAAAGCAGATACCAGACCAAACACCGTTGTCAGCCAGTGATACCCTCTTGCGCTGCGTGTGACGTTTCTTGCGGCAGCCGCAGGCAGAATCAGCAGAGAGTTAATCATCAGAATACCGATGGCGCGGATAGATACCATAACCGCCACAGCCACCATGATAACGAAGATGTTTTCCATCAACACCACTCTTACGCCACGGCTGGCAGCCAGAGAACGGTTGATGCTCAGCAAAAGCAGCTGATTGTAAAACACTGCCCAAAGGATATATACGCCAATGAGTACCAGCAGCAACACCAGCAAATCTGTCTGGCTTACAGTCAGAATGTCCCCAATAAGATAAGAGGAATACTTACTAAAGCCGCCGCTCCCTGACAGAATCACGATACCCAGCGCCATAGCCGATGAAGAAAACACGCTGATGATGGTATCAGAAGAAGCCATATTAGCTGCTTTTACCTTTGTAATGACCAAACTCAGGAAAATCCCAAATGCCAGCATCGCAAGGATGGGATTATCCAGCCCTAAAAGCACCCCCAGCCCAATGCCTGTAAAAGCACTGTGTCCAAGAGCATCGGAGAAAAACGCCATTTTGTTGTTTACCGCCATGGTACCCAACAGGGCAAAAAGCGGTGCAATAAGCACTGCCGCCAGAAAGGCATTTTTCATAAAATCATATTGAAACATGGAAAGAGGAAGGCTTTCCAGAAATCCGTAAATAACGCTCATGCTTCCCCCTCCTCTTTTTCCAGATAACCAAACACACTGCGGAACGCCTCTGTCGCGTATACCTCATCGGCATCCCCCTGTGCAATGACTGTTTTGTCCAACAGAACTACTTTATCTGCATATCGACGAATCAAGCTCAAATCGTGGGAAACCAGCAGAATTGCCATGTGGTATTTATCCCGCAATTCTGTTACCCGATGATAAAACAAATCCAGCCCTGCCATATCCACACCAGAAACGGGTTCATCCAGAATGAGCAAATCCGGTACAGGATTGGTTGCCAATGCCAGCAGAACTCTTTGCAATTCCCCGCCACTAAGGGCACCCAGTCGTCTGTCTGCCAGATAGGCGCAGTTCATATCTTCCAGCATTTTCTGAATCTGTTTCTTTTCACTTTTTCCGATTTTCCACCATACAGGGCTTTTGCCCCTCGCCGCCGCCATAAAGTCTGAAACACTTACAGGCGTAGAACGGTCAAAATCCATCTGCTGGGGTACATAGCCGATTTTCGGCTGTATGATTTTTGCCCCATGGTGGTCCTGATAAGAAATTTCTCCTTTATAAGGCCGTTCTCCCAAAATGGCTTTTAATAATGTAGTTTTGCCTGCACCATTTTTCCCAATGAGGGCTGTCAGCTCCCCGCAGTGAAACTGCAAATTGATGTTATCCAGCAGGGTATCCTGTCCACTGACTACCTGTATGTCTTTTAAGGTAATGCTGCATAGCCCACAGCTGTTGTGTGTCTGCATGTTCGTTCCTTCTTTCGTTTCTTATGACAATGCATCTGCCAAAATCTGCAAATTCCGTTCCATTCCCAGACGATATACGTCTTTGTTCAGCTCACCAGAAGTGATGGGGTTCAGTTCTACCACTGTTGCCCCTGTTTCTGCTGCCAGTGTTTCTGCATATTTCATACCTGCATCGTCCGCCGCCAACAGCAGTTTGATGCCGTCCTCTTTGATTTCTTCAGCCGCTTCTGCCATTTCTTTTGCAGAAGGTTCTTCATTTTCATCTGCATAAATGCCAACGCCTACTTCCAGACCGCACAGCTCTGTCAGATAAGGGAATCCTTCATGGAATACTGCCACTTCTGTGCCAGGCGCTGCATTGATGGCTTCTGCCTGTGCAATGACGCTTTCCATGCTTTCTGCAAAAGTAGCGGTATTTGTCGCATATTTGTCTGCATTGGCAGGGTCTGCCTGAGAAAGGGCGTCACAAATCACTTCTGCCTGCTTCACCCCATTGGAAGGATTCAGCCAGATGTGTGCGTTTACTTCTTCTTCGCCCTCTTCTTCCCCTTCATGGGCATGACCATGGTCGTCGCCTTCCAGTGTCACAGAACCAGTGGATGTATCTACGATAAACAGGTCAGGATACTGCCCCATAACCTTATCCATAAAGCTTTCCATGCCCAAACCGTTGATGAACAGCACATCTGCGCCTTCCAGTGTTTTCATATCTTCTGTTGTCAGTTCATAGTCGTGGAGGCAGCCTGTCTGGGGCTGTGTCATGTTTTTCAGTGTCACGCCTTCCACGCCGTCAGTCACATTTGCCGCCAGCAGATAAACGGGATAAAAACTTGTCACAACGGTCAAACCGTCTTCCTGTGCTGTTTCTTCTGTTGTATTTTCAGTTCCTTTGCCGCAGCCACCCAAAACCATTGCCGCAGCCAAACAAAAAGCCAATATCTTCTTCATATGGCATCTCCTCTCCATTCTAAATGCAATTCAGTTGCAAAATGATTGTATGCCCTTTGTTCCCACTTGTCAAGCCGTTTTTTTCTGGTATGATAAAAGTATGCATCACAAATGACCGGAGGATTTTTATGATACGCAAGTTTCAAAACCATACACCACAAATACCAGATTCCTGTTATATCTTTCCCACTGCCACCATCATCGGCGATGTGGTATTAGGCGAAAACGTCATTGCCTATCCCGGCGTTGTCATCCGCGGCGAACGTCATAAGGTGGTCATTGGCGATAACACCAATCTGCAGGAAAACAGTACCATTCATATGGAATGGGACAGAGACTGCATCATCGGCAGCGGTGTCACCATCGGACATAACGCCATCATCCACGCCTGCACCATCTGCGATAATGTATTGGTAGGCATGGGTGCCATCGTACAGGACGGCGCTGTCATTGGCGAAAACAGCTTCATTGGTGCCGGCGCGCTCATTCCCCGCAAAATGATCGTTCCGCCCGGCAGCATGGTCTACGGTTTCCCTGCCCGGATTGTACGCCCCATCACCCAGGCAGAATATGAAGAAATCCGGGAATCTGCCGCAGAGTATCAGCTCTACAAACAAGATCTGGAAGCACAGGATGCAGCCTTAGCAAAAGAAGGGCGTTTGGATTGACTTTTGTACCCATAAAGCCAATTTCTGAAAAATTATATCAAATGATTTTTGGCCGCAAATGCCCATTTTCCGGTATATCCCGCCTCTTTGTTTCCTCATGCATCTATTTTTATACCAAATTTCGCAAATATTCCTTGCACAATACGAACTTTTGATATAAAATAGGCTTGTAGAATGATAAAGGAGGTGTATCCAATGGCTCACAAAATCGGACCCGAATGCATCGGTTGCGGCGCTTGCGCTGGCGAATGTCCTACAGGTTGCATCCACGAAGCTGGTGGCGTTTACGAAATCAACGCTGCTGAATGTATCGACTGCGGTACATGTGCTGGTGCTTGCCCTACAGGCGCAATCAAAGCTGAATAATTTCAACTATAAAAAAAGTGAGTGCAAACTCACTTTTTTTGTTTCTCCAAAAAAATAAGCACGAAATCAAATTCCATTGATTCCGTGCTTTTTTTATTTAAAGTCCAATTTTATAAGATGTTCTGCACACTTGCTTTCTCATTCATTCCCATCAAGCACTTTTTTCCACTTTGATGGTTTTCAGTACGTCTGCTACTGCGTTGTGATACTGCAATACCAGATCCGCTTCTTCTGTGCCCGGTTCAAATACAGAATCCTGCATGCCGCCATAAGCCAGTACATAGCCGTTTTCTTCATCCCGCAGCACTTCTGTTTCCAGCGGTACTTCCTGAGTCTTCAAATCATCATATTCACTAGTGGTATACAGTACAATACTGCCAATATTGCCTACCTTATCGTCTTTTTTGAACTGGATAGTCGCAGCGTTGTCATATTCGGAATATGGTTCAAAGCTCAGATATTCCACCAGATTATCCGGCACACTGAAGGAAATAGCATACCGCTGTTCCCCCAGCTGCAATACCGTATCCATATTGGGTTCCGCCGGCAGACCGCTGATTTTTTCCAGTTTCAGACTGCCCAGAATGTCCTGTGCCGCGTTCTGATACTGCTGCACCAGATTTGCTTCTTCTGTACCCGGTTCAAATACGGAATCCTGCGGCCCATTATAGGCAAGTACAACGCCGTTTTCCTCATCCCGCAGCATCTCTGTTTCCAGTGGCAGATTTTCATTTTTCAGCGCATCATATTCTGCCGCGTCATAAATCACCAATCTGCCAATATTCCCATCCTGATCACCTTTGGTAAAAAGAATATTGGCTGCCGCAGTGTCCTCCGGGAATGTGGTCAAACTCAAATATTCTGCCAAATCAGAGGGAACACGGAAAGAAACTTCATACCGGGAAGCTCCCAGCTGCAATACTGTCCGCATGTTTGGTTCTTCTGTCTGAGCTGTATTGGTCTGTTCTGTTTCTGGAGCCTGCTGTGTGGTGCAGCCTGCCATGGTTGCCGCCATTACCAGCGCCATTGCTGCTGCAAAAATGTTTCTCATCTTCTTCATAGTAACATCCTCCTTTTACTTCGTTACTGAAATGCTCATCTAATCTCTCAGACTGATGCCCCGATAAATTTCCTTTCTTTTTTTCATTATAGCAAAGAAAATACATTTGTACACAAGCGCACTTCTTTTGTAAGATTTTCTTGTAAATCCTTAAGATATTTTTTTGTTTTGCAAAAGCGCAGAGAAACAATGGTTCTGCTTCTCTGCGCGTTGCAACACAAATCCGTTATTTTACGATTTCAAATTCCGGCATACCTGCTGCGCCTGCAGCGATTTCATATTTCTGGAAAACAATGACGGGGTTGCCTGCTTCATTGATATAGAATTTTGTTTCCGGTGTAATGGTAGTAAAACCGCCCATATCTTCATCGAAGTACAGTCCGCTGTCGTCTGCTGCAATCTGTTCTTTGATGCTTTCGTTAGCAATGTCGATATAATCAGGGCCCAGCAGTTCTTCCAATGTAATTTCGCTGTTATCTTTCAGGTCCACATTGTAGCATTCGTAAATATAATCAGCACTGACCATATTATTGTATGCTTTCAGGACAAAGGATACCTGATCTTTTGTTTCAGATTTCACGTCATAGTCCACATACACCTGAATGTCCTTATCGTCAAATTCTTTTTCCGTACCGCCTGTTGCCAAAAAGGCTTCTTTGTACTGAGCAACTTCCCAGTCCGCTCTCGCTTCGTAATCTGTTGTCATGTTCAGAATTTCATCATTGATTTCTGCCGCATAGCCATCTTTTCCTGCTACCTGTGGTACATTGATGCGAAGTTTCATGTCACCCTCGTCACCTTCATAGGTGCGTACTGTTTCCACAGCTGAAGCCTTTTCATCCTGTTTTTCTTCTGCCAATGCAGTGCCTGTTGTGCCGCAAAGCATTGCACATGCCATCATCAAACCAGTTGTTTTTTTCCAATTCCAATATTTTTTCATCTCAATCACCTTTCCTCTGATCTTTCTATTTCTAAACTCTTCATTACTGCCCTATTCTTTTCATTCTGTAAATTTATTTTGTGATTTCAAATTCCGGCATTCCTGCAGCCCCCGCTGCAATTTCGTATTTCTGGAAAACGATGACAGGATTGCCTGCTTCGTTGATATAGAAGTTTGTTTCCGGTGTGATTGTGGTAAAACCGCCCATTTCTTCATCGAAATACAGTCCGCTGCTATCTGCGTCGATTTGTGCCTTGATGCTTTCATTGGCGATGTTGATATAATCAGGCCCCAGCAGATCTTCCAGTGTGATTTCGCTGTTATCTTTCAAATTGATGTTGTAGTATTCTGTTACCACTGTGGATGCGTTCCAGTCCTCATATCCGGTCAATACCAGAGAGAGAGTATCTTCTGTTTCGCACTTCACTTCATAATCCACATTGACTTTGATATTTTTTGCCTCAAACTCTTCTTCTGTGCCGCCCGTTGCCAGGAAAGCTTCTTTGTATGCTTCAATGTCTTCCGCAGCCTTTGCTTCGTAATCCGCTACGATCTTCTGAATCTGTTCGTTGACGTCTTTGGAATATCCTTCTTCCGCGCCATCCACCTGTGGAATTTCTGTGGAAATGGTCTTGTCCCCATCGGATATTTCATAACTGCGGAATGTGAGTACACGGGAAATGCCGCCCAAAACGGGATTTGCCTGCATATCCGTAGCAAATGTAGGGCTGATGTTCAATCCCGCTGTAAAGCAAAATACTGCACATGCTGCTACCAAACCAGTTGTTTTTTTCCAGCTCCATCTTCTCTTCATATGACTCACCCTTTTCTCATCTCTTCTTGTCTGAATCGCTTCTGTTTTTACTGCTTTCTGTTCTGTTTCTCTGCTCATCTCGCCTAATGCCAGCCGCATTCTCTCGTTTAATTCGGCTGGAATCTCAATCTGCTCGTAAATCTTTTTGGTATCCAGCAGCCGTTCCTCCAAATCTTTTGCCTTCATGTTGCCACCTCCCGATAACATTGCTGCCGCAGCTTTTCCAGTCCAGTGTACAGCCGATATTTCACTTGGCTCAGGCTGATGCCTGTTACCTCAGCGATCTCTGCCAATGTCATGTCCTCGTAAAATCGCAGCACAACCACCGTTTTCATTTCCTCCGGCAGCCCCATGACCGCTTGGTACATTTCACTCTCTTCCTGCCATTCCTCCTTCGATCCATCGGGAATTTCCCGCATCTGTTCCGGTTCCAAGGGTACTTCCCGTCCATATTTTTTCATATAAGAAAGACTTTCGTTCACTAAAATCCGGTAAAACCAAGTCTTGATATATGCCATTTCCCGAATGCTTTCCGCATGTTCCAGTCCTTTCACCACGGCGTTCTGCACAATATCCAACGCTGCTTCCTGACTGCGTACATATGAAAAAGCAAGGCGGTAAAATTTTTCCTGGTTGGCTACCAGGTACGCAGCCAACGCTTCTTTTTGATTTTGGCTCATACTTCATACCTCCATCGCCTGCGCTTGTTTTCCTTTCTGTTATATAGACGATTCATCCCTTGAAAAAGTCTGAAAAAAAAGCAAAAAAAATAAAAAATTTTTCGGCATAAAAAAACCCCGAAGGGATAAACCCTTCGGGGAATTGGTTTTTAAGCCATTGTGTATGATATATTCTGTTCGAATTATACCAGACCCTGAGCCATCATAGCAGCTGCAACTTTCTTGAAGCCTGCGATGTTAGCACCAGCTACCAGGTTGTAACCCAGACCAGCTGCTTCTGCTGCTTCAACGGACATTGCATGGATGTTTTTCATGATGCCAACCAGTTTAGCGTCAACTTCAGCGCCATCCCAGCTGTATCTCATGGAGTTCTGAGCCATTTCCAGAGCGGAAACTGCTACACCACCAGCGTTAACAGCTTTAGAAGGAGCAACGATCATGCCGGGTTCAGCCATAGCTCTTGCCAGACCTGCGTTTGTTGTAGGCATGTTAGCAACTTCGATGTAGTATTTTGTGCCGTTAGCGATGATCTGTTCGATTTCAGGAACATCCAGTTCGTTCTGGTATGCAGCGGGCATGCAGATATCAACTTTCTGGCCCCAAGGTTTCTGTTTAGGGAAGAATTCAACGCCGAATTTGTCAGCATAGTCCTGAGCACGGTTTCTGCCGGAGTTTCTCATTTCCAGCATGTAGTTGAATTTTTCTTCTGTTGTGATACCTTCGGGATCGTAGCAGTAGCCGTCAGGACCGGACAGTGTAACAACTTTACCACCCAGCTGAGCAACTTTCATTGCGATACCCCAAGCAACGTTACCGAAACCGGACATAGCAACTGTTTTGCCTTCGAATGTGTCGCCTTCATGTTTCAGAACTTCGTTTACATAGTATGTAGCGCCGTAGCCTGTAGCTTCGGGTCTGAACAGGGAACCGCCGTATTCCAGACCTTTACCAGTCAGGACACCATTTTCCCAGCAGCCTTTGATTCTCTTATACTGACCATACAGGAAGCCGATTTCTCTGCCGCCAACACCGATGTCACCAGCGGGAACGTCAACGTCGGGACCAATGTGTCTGTACAGTTCTGTCATGAATGCCTGGCAGAATCTCATGATTTCCATATCGGATTTGCCTGTGGGATCGAAGTCGGAACCACCTTTGCCGCCGCCGATAGGCAGACCAGTCAGGGAGTTTTTGAAGATCTGTTCAAAGCCCAGGAATTTAACTACGCCAGAGTATACTGTGGGATGGAATCTCAGACCACCTTTGTAAGGACCAATAGCGGAGTTGAACTGTACTCTGAAACCACGGTTAACCTGTACTTTACCAGCATCGTCAACCCATGTTACTCTGAAAGAGATCTGTCTTTCAGGTTCAACCAGTCTTTCCAGCAGACCCATTTTTTCATATTCGGGATGCTGTTCTACTTCTTTTTCGATAGAAGAGAATACTTCTTCTACTGTCTGGATGAATTCAGGTTCATGTGCGTCACGTTTTTTAACCTGTTCAATTACGCGTTCGATATAAGCGTTCATAACTCAATGACCTCCTACATTTTGTCTTTTCTTTAACTGAGTTTTTGCGGAAAGTCCGCTTTTTTGTTTCTCAATGAGAAACAGTAAAGATGAAAAAGCCCTTTCTTTCCAACGTTTTTAACAAACCCGGAAAGGTTTCTGACCTTTTTTCCTCTCTTATTATAGCACACTTTTTACGGATGTGTAGCATTTTTTTGAAGTTTTGTCTTTATTTTTCCACAAAATTTCCTGCGAAAAATTATGCAAAAAAACGTTTTCTCTTTTTTTTTCGTCATCTTTGGAAATTCCGTAAATTTTGGCATAGTTTTAACAATGATTTTTTTGATGAAATCAAACAATGTGCACAAAGCCTATTTTTCCTGTGGGAAAACCACTTGCAGCTCCGCATTTTTTGTAAAAAGAAAACAGGCATATAACCAATCTATATGCCTGTTTTGGTATTATCTCTTTTTAAATTTGTCCAGCAAGCCGGAAAAAACGCTGGGACGGTCATCATCTGGGCCGTTATCAGACATGAATTCGATATATCTGCCCGTACCGATGGCTACGCAGCTGACTGCATCTTCCGCCACCATGGCATGGATGCCTGTTCTGCTCTGGATCAGTTTATCCAGACCATAGAGCAGGCTGCCGCCGCCAGCCATAACGATACCTCTTTCATAAATATCCGCTGCCAGTTCAGGAGGAGTTTTTTCCAATACACTGTGAACTGCTTCCGCAATGGCTTCTACGGATTCTTCCAGTGCTTCCAGCATTTCATCGCTGGTTACGGTGATATTCTTTGGCAGACCTGTAATCAAGTTTCTGCCGCGGACATCCAGTGTCACTGGCATAGTTCTTTCAAAAGCCGTACCAATCTTGATTTTCAGTTCTTCTGCTGTCCGTTCCCCGATGAGTACGTTATGTTTTTTACGCATGTAACGAATGATGGCATCATCAAAGTTATCCCCGGCAATCTTCAGGGAATAACTTACAACAGTACCACCCAGGGAAATAACCGCAATGTCTGTAGTACCGCCGCCGATATCTACCACCATGCTGCCGCATGCTCTGGAAATATCAATACCGGAGCCAATGGCCGCCGCAATGGGTTCTTCAATGATGTGCACACGTCTTGCGCCTGCCTGTCTGGTGGCGTCCTCAACGGCACGTTTTTCTACTTCTGTTACGCTGCTTGGTACACAAACTGCAATGGTGGGCTTCACGAAAGAACGTTTGCCCAATGCTTTTTCAATGAAATACTGCAGCATTTTTTCTGTTACATCATAATTGGAAATAACACCTTCACGCAAAGGACGAATGGCAACGATATTGCCTGGCGTTCTGCCCAGCATACGTCTTGCCTCTTCGCCCACTGCAAGAATGGAATTGCTGTCTTTGTCAATGGCTACCACGGAAGGTTCCCGAATGACGATGCCCTGTCCCTTGATATAAACCAAAACCGTTGCCGTCCCCAGGTCGATTCCGATATTCTCGCCAAAACTCATAAAGTCTAACATATCGTTTCTCCTTCGTCTATCTGCTCATACTCTTCTTATCAGTATACCGAAAACAAAGCCTGTTGAAAAGCCGTTTTTCCGAAAAAATCTGTTTTTTTACAATATTATATGTTTTTTTCCGACAAAACTTCCACGGCTTTCTGCAGCTGTGTATCTGCCTCAGCGGGAATGTTTGTCTGCTGTGCGTATTCTTCCGGCAGTTCCACTTCATAATCCGGTGTAATGCCGACGCCATGGATAGAAGTACCGTTGGGTGTATAGTATTTCTGAATGGTCACATTCAAACCGGAACCATCAGGCAGTGTAAAGAGCCGCTGCACCAGACCTTTGCCAAAAGTAGTTGTACCAATGAGCTGACCTCTGCCTGTATCCTGGATGGCACCTGCCAGAATTTCCGCCGCGCTGGCGCTGTTTCCGTTGACCAGCACCACCATAGGCACGTCGTTATAAACATCATCGCAGAGGGTATCTTCTCTGTTTCCTTCCTTATCCATGGTGTAAACCATGATGCCTTCTGGCAGCAGTTCTTCCCCGATTTCATGAGCGGATTTTACCAGACCACCAGTATTGTTACGCAAATCCAGCACCAGTTTTTCCATACCTTCCGCTTCCAAAGTATCCAATGCTTCTTTGAACTGACTGTATGTATTTTCCCGGAAGTTCGTAATGGAAATATACCCAATATTATCATCCATCATACGCCAGGAAACGGTCTGCACCTGAATATCCTGTCTGGTCACTGTTTTTTCCAGCACTTCTCCTGTGCTTTCCCGGAAAATGGTCAGCGTCACATCTGTTCCTTCTTCCCCTTTTACCAAAGCTGAAACATCTGCTGCCGTTTTGCCGGTGATGCTTTCGCCATCCACTTCTGTGATTTTATCTTCTGCCAGAATGCCAGCCGCTTCCGCAGGGCCGCCCGGTGTTACACTGCTGACAACAATGTAGCCATCATCGCCGGCATAAATTTCTACACCAATGCCTACAAAATGGCCGCTGTTCTTTTCCACCTGCTCTGCCAAACTGTCTGCGGAAAGATAGTATGTATAAGGGTCCCCCACACCGGCAACCAGTCCCGTATACATCAATTCTTCTGCCAGTTCTTTGTCATAATCCTCTACATAATACGTATCCAGCATTTCTTCGATCTGGCGTATCTTTGCCGTATTGCTCATGCCAAAAGGCAGGGCAATATTCATCTGTGCTAAAAACTGTCCCCCAAAATAAATCACTGCCAGTAAAACAAAGGCAGCCCCGAAGCCTTTCCAAAAATCTTTTTTCTGCAAATGTCATCGCCTCGCTGTTTTATCTTCTTTTATCCTTATGTAATGTCTTTTGGAAATATCCTCTTAGAAAATACAAAACCCTGTGGACGAATGATGCATACACATTTTCGACCACAGGGATTTTCTGTTTGGGTTATACCTGCAAATGCTTACGGATGGAAGTCACACTGCCTACCACACCCAGCAAAATGCCAAAAATCAACGCCGCAGGCAGAACGAATGAAAATACATCGCCAACCACACGGAAACGAACGAAGTTTTCTACAAACGGAATATGGTTGTAGAACAGGCTTACGGTTTTGCTATACATGGGCATTCCCACCAGCATAGGCAAAACTGCACCGATCAGACCAATGATAATCCCTTCGATGATGAATGGCCAACGAATGAACCAGTCTGTCGCACCAACATATTTCATAATGTTGATTTCCACACGACGGTTCATAACGGAAATACGAATGGTGTTGATGATGATCATAACGGAGATCACGCCCAGCACCAGCATAACCAGAATACCAGCTACCTGGAATACGTTGCTGACGCTCATGAGCATTTCAGACAGGGACTGTCCGTATTCTACCTTATCAACGCCTTCGATTTTCTGCAGTTCAGCCAATACGGCATCCTGAGATTCAATCTGATCCAGTTCCACCTGGAAAGAGTGAGACAGAGGGTTGTTTGTATCATCCAGACCGATGAAAATATCTTCATCCGCCCCCCACTGTTCTTTCAGCTGATCCAGCGCATCTGCTGGAGAAATATAGGTTACATTTGTCACATGATCCAGTCCGGAAATGGTCGTTTTCATATTTTCGATGTCCTCACTGGTCAGGTCGCCCTTCAGAAATACAGAGATCCCAATGGAATCTTCCATCTGATCCAGCATATACTGCAGATTGCTTACCACGCAGTAGGAAAAGGACATGATGGAAATACAGGCCGCTACCGCAATGATAGAAGCCACGGTCATCAGCAGATTCTTTTTCAGCCCGCTGAAACCTTCTTTCAAAAAATATCGGATTGTACTAGGCCTCATCGTCATACCCACCTTTTTCTATGTCTCTGATAATATGTCCGCGTTTCAAAGTAACCACGCGTTTCTGCATGGCATCTACAATATCCTTCGCATGTGTTGCCATAACGATGGTAGTGCCGCGTTTGTTGATATCATCCAGCAGCTGCATAATGCCCCATGCTGTTTCCGGGTCCAGGTTACCTGTAGGTTCGTCACAGATCAGGATAGGCGGATTATTTACAATGGCTCTTGCCAGTGCGGTTCTCTGCTGTTCCCCACCGGAAAGCTGGTTAGGATAGCTTCTGCCCTTCTGTCCCAGACCTACCAGCGCCAGTACTGCAGGTACATTTCTGCGGATGATGCGGCTGGGTGCCTCAATAACTCGCATAGCAAATGCTACATTTTCATATACAGTCTTGTTGGGCAGCAGGCGGAAATCCTGGAATACTACCCCCAGATTACGGCGCAGATAAGGAATCTGTCGTCTGGAAAGCTCATTGGTTTTTACCCGGTTGATGATGATTTCCCCGGAAGTGGGGTCAAGCTCTTTCAAGAGCAGTTTAATCAAAGTAGATTTACCGGAACCACTGGAGCCTACGATAAATACAAAATCGCCTTTTTTGATATGTAAATTCAGTCCCTCAACGCCTTTTGAGCCGTTGGGGTATACTTTTGTTACATCGTTAAGTCGAATCAAAACGTATCTCCCTTTCTTTACAAAATTTGACGGAAAAACAGCCAAATCTCTCTTTTTCCGTCCCAAACACCATAAAATTATAGCATAAAACAGGTACCCTCACAAGGGCAAAACCTTTGGCAAATATGAATTTTCCGTTAATTTCAGCGGTTTTTACCAAAAAAACGCAATAAGACCGCCTTCCGTTTTCCCCGAAAGACGGTCACCCATTCGCCCCTGTTTGAAGTTGTAAAAGCCACATTTCGTGCTCTTTCGATTATAGCACAGAAAAAGAGGGGGAACAACCCAATTCCCCCGTTCAGATTCTTAAGAATCCATGAATGTTTTTCCATAAAAAAATCTCCCGCTATTTGGCAGGAGATTTTTATTTCTTTTCTTAATAAGCCATTTTGTCCATGTACATCATGTACTTGCTTACCATCAGTGTGATTTTGAAGATGATGGCATCGTCAAAGTTTCTCAGATCCAGACCTGTCATTTTCTGCAGTTTATCCAGACGATATACCAGCGTATTTCTGTGGATATACAGCTGACGGCTGGTTTCAGAAACGTTCAGGTTGTTTTCGAAGAACTTGTTTACGGTTGCCAGTGTTTCATCGTCGAAATCATCCATGGTCAGACCGTGCAGCACTTCTTTGATGAACATTCTGCAAAGAGGCAGAGGCAGCTGATAAATCAGACGGCCAATACCCAGTTTTTCATAGTTGACGATATATTTGTCTGTTTCGAAGATTTTGCCAACTTCCAGAGCCATTTTGGCTTCTTTATAAGAACGGGATACGTCTTTCAGATCGCCTACAACAGTACCGCTGGAAATGTAAACTTTGCTGTTTGTTTCTGTGTTCAGTGTTTCTTCGATAACTTTCGCAATGCGGTCGATTTCGTCTGTTGCTTCTTTGTCACGCAGTTCTTTTACCAGAATGATGCTGTGTTCATCCACTGCTGTTACGAAGTCTTTTGTTTTTGCAGGGAAAATACCTCTGACGATTTCCACAACATTCATTTCTTTGTCAATGTTTGTTTCAATCAGGTATACGATTCTGCTTACATTGTTTTCAATGTGCAGTTTTTTCGCACGGCTGTAGATATCTACCAGCAGCAGGTTATCCAGCAGCAGGTTTTTGATAAAGTTGTCTTTGTCGTATCTTTCTTTATAAGCCACCAGCAGGCTCTGAATCTGGAACGCAGCAATCTTACCGATACGGTAGCCTTCTTCGTCTTCGCCTTTTACCTGCACCACGTATTCAGGTACACCGTTGTCATAAATCTTAAAATACTGATAACCCAGAATCAACTGACTTTCAGCCTGAGAGCCCACAAAATTTTCCACCGCGTCAATCTGGCGTCCAATCATGTTTTCTTCCGTGGTAGCAATGACCTTGCCTTCCTTTTCCACGACGCTCAATTCTTTTCTCGTAATGTTTTTCAGTCCATCAATGGTACTCTGTAAAATCTGATTGGAAATCATGCGCTATCACCTCAAATGAATTATTTTTTCTCCTATGTGTTACCTGCCTTTGAACAGACAGGATTCCTGTCAAAAGTGCCGAAAAACAGTATCGCCCTGTGTTATTCAAATAGCCTAAATACATTTTATAACAAAATGCTGAAAAAATAAAGAGAATTTGCAAAAAAAACATACAAATTCTCTTTCGACCTTATTTTTTCATAAAAAACACAGCCTTTTTTTATCTAAACTGTCTTGATTTTTGTCCACGGAATGCCCAAAAGCCTTTTTTCCGGCTTTTTTGGCTTCGTCTTTTTTACTTATGAAATTCCGTATCCCCCAAAACATCCCGCATATCTGACAAGAGAAAGTATGCCTTTCTGTCAATATTCATGATAAGACTTTTGACCAAAGAAAGGTCTTTTTGCGAAAAAACACAATACAGCACATTTTGCCCTTTCTCTGGACAATTTTCCATGTCCAAAAGTGACATAACCCCTCTGCCCCTGAGAGCAGAAAGGCCTTCCGCCATAGCTTTGCCTTCTTCCGTCACAATAACCGCCGCCCGTACAGCACTGCCGCCTTCTGCCACACGGTCCATGACTTTCTCCATAATGCCCACAGCCAGAATGGCATAGAGGGTATGAGTGGGGCCAAAAGTCATCAATCCCAGCAATATGATGGAGCCATCCAGAAAAAGCACCAGCCTTGCCACAGAAACATGATGAAAAAATCCGTCATGGAGCAATGCCGCCGCCAAGTCCACGCCGCCTGTGGTCGCGCCGCCCCGCAGCACCAAACCCAGACCAGCCCCCATAAGCACACCGCCATAAGCCGCCGCTGTCAGCAAATCCCCGTGATACATAGGAAATCTTGCTGCAATGTAAAGCATCACAGAAAACAAAAGGGAAGTCAGTATGGTTTTTCCCAAAAACTGCCTTCCCTGTGCGTACCACGCCAAAAGAAACAGCGGCACATTCAGGGCTGTATTCACCAGCCACAGAGGAACAGCGGGGCCGCCCAGCCTGCGGGACACATCATCCAGAATCATCCCCAAACCGGAAATTCCCCCTGCCACCAATTCCATAGGCTCCAGAAAATTCTGAACGCCTACAGCCAGCAGTGCCGTTCCTGCCAAAAGCATACCATATGCCGCATATTTCTTTTTCTCCATATTCTGTTCGCCGCCTTTTTCCCGAGATTATCTCTTTTTCTGTTTTCTCAGGACTGTCAGCGCAAATTTTGGCAGACGCATCATACGCCGCCATCTGGTGGGCTGTGTAATGAGGCGGTAGAACCATTCCAGACCTAATTTCCGGAACAGCTTCGGTGCCCGTTTCACATTACCTGCCATTACGTCAAAACTGCCGCCAACGCCAATGGCAACCTTAGCACCCACTTCTTCCAAATGTTCGTAAATCCATTTTTCCTGTTTGGGTGCGCCCAGTCCTACCAATAGTATGGACGGAGAAAGACGTTTTATGTCTGCAATGATTTTCTTTTCTTCTAGTTGAGATATACCAACCTTAAAGGCACTAGGTTTACATTGGGTTAGTGCCATTAACTCTTTACTATTAATTAACCCGTCAAAACAATTATTCTTTGTTTTTATCACATAGCCACTATAAGGATACCAACCTATACGAGAAATCATTACATCTAGTATATTTTTAGCACTAGGGGTTAAGTCCATTTTTTCTAGTATTCTATAAGCACCCTCACAAGCCATAAAATATTTTTTCCCTTTATTTATTTCGATAGTTTTATTAAAATAGTCTTTTTGTTCTTTTGTAACTATTCAGCATTCTGTTGTGAAGTAACTGACCAGCCACACCTTTCGCACATAAGTAAATATATGTTTCTTATACGCACATAATTATTTTATAGAATTTGTGTCATTTCGTCAAGGTTATTCTGCTAAAATTAGCTAAAATTTTTATACATTCTGCATAATG
>NZ_CAJMDQ010000007.1 GCF_905212195.1 uncultured Anaerotignum sp.
CTGCCCCAGAATCAAAGATGGCGCCATGGTATCCGCCATAACCCAGAAACTTTTCTTTTTCAAATGGCTGTATACAATGGCTGTGAGGACACCGCCGATGATGCCGCCGTAGATGGCAAGGCCGCCTTCTCGGATGGCAAATATTTTTTCGGGATGCTGGCTGTAAAAATCCCATGAAAAAATCACATAATACAGTCTTGCGCCAATGATGGCAATGATCATGGCGTAAATGATGAAATCCAGATAGGTATCCGGGTTTTGACCTGTGCGTTTGGCTTCATGGAGGGCCAGCAGCACACCCAGAATCACACCAAGTCCAATGAAAATACCATACCAGTAAATATCCTGTCCAAATACTGTAAACGCCGTACGGCTCAAATGGTCGATTTCGATTCCCAGATTGGGAAACCAAATTTCAGGCATAACATCCCTTCTTTCTATCGCATTACCGATAGAACCATTTTATCCTGCGCAATGGTATTTTGCAACAATTTTTCCAAATCCTTTTTGTGCAATTCTTTCGTCAGGCGGAAAAGATCGCTCAAATCCGCGTCAAAAGACGTCAATTCGATCTGGGTCAATCCAATGGCAGAAATGGACTGGAACAGCCGCAGGGTCTGCCCGACTGCCTTTTTCTGCAGTCTGCGGAAATGATTTTCGTCGATGCCGTTCTGCTTCAGCCGCTTCCAATGGGTCAAAAGCAGTTCTGCCGTTTCTTCTGCCTGTTCACCACTGCCCATAAAGGCGCAGAATGCAAAGCCATTTCCACAGCTGTACATCCGCTCCAGCGGCGCATCCAGCAAATCTTTTTCATAAGCTTCCAGAAAGAATGGACTGCTTTCCCCTGCCCATAAATCCATCAAAAGCTCCATGGCAAGCTTCTCTCGCAGATTTCTTTCTCTGGGCTCCAATTTGAAACCCACCTGAAACACAGGACGGCGCAGTCCCATGGCAATTTCCCGATACCGCTCCTGAATGGTATCCGGTTCTTTGCAGTATACAATCTTTCCAGCACTTTCTTTCTCCTGCACCAATGCTGTTGCCTCCATAATTTGATGGTCATCCACATCGCCGGCACAAATGAGCCAGAACTTTTGGGGCAGATAACAGGCATCATAAACTTTCTGCATCTTCTCTGCTGTGGTATGTTTCACGCTTTCTTCTGTTCCTGCCACAGGAAAACGCACAGGATGTTTCTGGTACATTAAGTCCACCATGGTTTCATAAGCCGCACGGTTTGCATCATCTTTCCCCATGCGGATTTCACTGTGGATGATGCTTTTTTCCTTTTCCACATCTTCCTCCTGAAAACAGGGGTGCTGGACAAAATCCAATAATAGACGCAAGTTTTCCATAAAGTTTTCACGGCAGGAAAAGTAGTATACTGTCTTTTCTCCATCTGTAAAAGCATTGGCTGCCGCCCCCTGTTTACCAAACTGAAACAGAGCATCTCCCCAGCTTTGCTGGAACAGCTTATGCTCGATGAAATGGGCAACACCCAAGGGGAAACGGATAGGCTTTTCGCTGTTTTCTCCCTGCCAACAAACATCATTGGAACCGAAAGGCACCACCACCGCCGCAAATTTTTCTCCAAACTGTTTTTTGGGGTAAATACAGCAGCGCATGCCTGCCGCCGCCCGTTCCCGCAATATGGTTTCTCCTGCTCCATGGCGCATCAATCCCATGAAAATTCCTCCTCTCCTGTCAGGGCATACATTGTCCGCAATGAAAGCTTCTGTGCCGCTTTGACCACATCTTCTGCGGTCACGTCCGCCAGTCTGCGGAGCATCTGTTCAGAATCCAAATTTGTGCCAATGATTTCCTGTTCCGCCACATAGTCCATGATTTTCCATTGAGAATCAGAAATATCGGATATTTTTCGCCGTATTTGCTCCACCGCATCTTGAAAATCGTCGTTTTTGATGCCATGATCCGCCATATTCCGCAAAATTCGACAAATTTCTGATGCTGTATGTTTGGCATCCTTCCCAGCAACGCCTGTCTGGACAAAGGCCAATCCTGTCATGTTATCGCATGTCATGGAAATATCGTAACACAGTCCCTGTTTTTCCCGAATTTCCTGAAACAACAGCCCATTTCCTCCACCCAGTACCTCACAAAGCACCCGCAGAGAAAGAAAAGCTCTGTCCCAAGGATGCAAGCCGGAATCAAAAGCCAGCACCAACCGCGTCTGCCCCATATTGGCTTTTTCGGCGATTTTCCGGCAAGACGCCTGTTTACGGCCAGTCTGACCAAATTCCCACAAGTTTTTCCCCTGTAAATCCAGTTCCCCTTTCCATTTTTTCAACATCTGCCTGCCGTCGCTGTCGCCGCAGACATAGAGATACACCGGCGCATGTGCCAACACTTCTTCGTAAAAACTGCTGATGTCCGCCGCAGTAAGTTTTGCCAAATCTTCCAGATAGCCGTCAGCGCAAATGCCCGCACCTTCTCCTTCCGCCGCCAGTTCTCTGGCACGTTTTGCTGCAAAGGAAATTTTGTCATCTCCTTGAGCTTCTAGCCGCCGTCTTAAAATGGCTTTGCATCGTTCCACTGTTTCCGCTGGGAACTGGTTTTCTATTCGTTTTGGATGCTTCATCAATTGGAGCAGAAAATCCAGTACTTCTTTTTCTGACACATGTTTGGAAACTTCCATAGAGAAGGACAGCCAGGCTTCTCCGCCCTTTTTGATGACTTGCACCTGCCACAGAGCGCCGTAACACTCCTCTGCCGCTGCTGCCACTGCCGTTACGGAAGGATATTTCTCCGTTCCTTTTTGAAGCACTTCTGCCAATAATGCAAGCTTTGTGGCATTTTCCCGGTGCAAAGGCACGCGGAAAAAACCCAGCAGAGCATTGGTTTTAAATTTCTTTCCATCTACGAAAAACATCCGGCATTGTTCTGCTTTCTTTGCCGTTGTATTTCCCATGCAATCACCTCATTTTGGTTTCTTTCCTCCTATTCTTTCCCGAAAGAGGGGAAAAAATCCAAAAAAACAGCAGAGCCTGCTTTTTCAGACTCTGCTGTGTACAATCTAATTTATTTCATCCATTTTCCATCCAGCAAATCTTTTGCATCTCTTGTCAGAGGGAAAATATCGCTTCTGTCGATGTATTCCAGAGAGAATTTTCGATTCAGGGCTGCAAAATGTTTCAGACCAAAGGCGATACGATTCAGGTAAGAATATACGCCGATGGCGCCAGTGGAGAAGTTATTGGCTTCTTCGCCATAAATATTCCGCAGTTCTCTCAAATCCGGGAACAATTCATCCACTGTGGAACCGAACCGCTGGAGTTCCGTGGGGATATTGCCTGCTTCGATGAGTTCTCCCACTTTTTTGGCACTCATTGCTGCTGCCATAGACGCCCGGCAAATACCGATAGCACTCACATAAGGTGCACCGAATGCCAAAGCCTTATACACCTGATCTTCCATGGCAAAACCGCCTGTAATGGCAATATGGGGCAGGCTCAAGCCTTCTTTTTCCATACGGGACATGATCTGCACCAATTCGCTTTCCATTGCCACTGTAGGCAAACACCATTCGTTCATCATTTTGCAAGGGCTATAACCGGAGCCGCCGCCTGCACCGTCGAATGTAACCATATCCACCTGTGCCATGGACGCAATGCGCAGTACCCGTTCCAGATCAGCCGGATCATAGCCAGCCATTTTGAAATATACATTCTTCAAGCCAAGAGCACGGAGTTCTTCAATGCGTTTGCAAAGAGATTCTTCATCCCACATGGGCAGTCTGCCATAAGAACGGAAGTTTTCCCCAAAGCCTGCATTATAGCGTTCCTGCACCTGTGGATCGGAAGGATCAGGAATCACCAGCAGACCATTCTGCTGTGCCTTCAAAGCGTCCTCCAAGGTTGCCAGACGGTTTACAGGCTGTGTACCTTTGGCAGACTGACCGAATTTGATTTCAATGGCTTCACAGCCGCATTCCTTGATGGCGTATTCCGGCACACCAATACGGTCATCGTCAATGTTTACCTGCAAAATAATCTGCCCATATCCACGGTAATATTTTCGGAAAGCATCCAAAAATTCTTTCAATTTCGGACAATGTACCACTTTGCCGTTTTCCAGACGCAGAGTAGGGTCTTTGGTTACGGCGCCTTCGCCGATGACGGTCAATACGCCAGCCATAGCCGCACCGCCAAAATAATCCTGCCAGTTCAGCTTGATAAGCGCCGGCAGAATGATAGGCAATTTCAGCTTCACAGGATGCAGTGTACCGATTTCTGTTTCCAGATTCACATCGTGAATGGTTGCCTTATCGGAATCTGCTTCCGCACCCATAGCACCAAACACCCGTCCATTGATGTTGAAATGGGAGTAATCAATGGGATACTGTTTTTCCGATGCTACCTGATTGTCCCCGGTAGTAGTGGGATACACGGCATCTGCCCCGCGAACGGCAGACAAGCCGATTTCACAAGTACCCACACAATCCGCTGTACACATAGAGCACATGCCGGAAAATGTGCAGGGATGGGCAGCATCTCTCAGTTTTGTTCTGTTGAAGGCAGAACCAAGCAAAGGACTATATGACATAACCAAAACCTCCTTATCGCATCATAATTTATCATAAAACCATGGTAACATTAAGGATGATTATTGTCAATTTTAACAATTCCTATATTTTTTCAGGAATTTATTTCTTATAACTATGTATGCATTTTTGCAATTATATATGTTCATTTCGAATAATTGCATTTTCAAAAATGCATATTTACATATGCCATGTCATTGCAAAATCTACAAAGGGCTGCCAAGTCTGGCGGAACAGACTGTTTTGCAGATAAACGAAATTCAGTTCCCGAAAAATATCAAAATTCAAAATTTCCAGTTGAAACAGCCGTTTTTCTTCCAGCTCCTGTTTGACCACCGGTTCATACAAAAACGTAATGCCCAAACTGGCCTCCGTCATGGCTTTGATGGCCTGAAAATTGCTGATTTCCTGTACAGCAGAATAACTATGCACCGTAAAATTATTCTCTTTCAGCAATTCCTCCAGAATATCTCTGGTACCAGACCCGGGTTCCCGCAAAATCAACGGTTCTGTGTGGGTTTCCCATAAGGAAATGGATTTTCCCCGCAAGGGACATGCCTTCCCGCAAACCCCAAGAAACCGCTCCCGTTTATAAAGGGTAAAGTCATATTTTTCTTTATCAAAAAAGCCTTCCACAATGGCAAAATCAATTTTTCCTTCTTCCATCATGTGCAGCAGTTTTCCTGTGTTATCCACCGTCAAATGCAGACGATACTGGGGATATTTCTGCAAAAAATCCACCATGATGGGCGGCAGCATGTAATCTCCGATGGTTTTTGTAGCACCAATCCGCAGATGGATTTCCGTATTTTCTTCCCGCTCCATCTCCTGCAGAATTCCCTGAGCATTGGCTGTCATCTGCTGCGCAAGGCGCCGCAAGGTTTCCCCTTTTTCCGTCAGACGCAGGACTTTTCCCTGATAGGAAAACAGCCGGCAGCCGTAATATTCTTCCAGCCAGCGAATCTGCTGGGTCACAGCCGGCTGCGTAATGTGCAGGGCTTCTGCCGTTTTGGTATAATTCATTTTTTCACAGAGCGCCAGAAACGTTTCCACACGATTGTCCAGCATGATGTTCTCCCCTTTCGAACCTTTTCCTCCATCATACCATATTTCTTCTCATGAAAAAAGCAGAGAAACCATTGGGTTTCTCTGCTTCCAATTCATTTTTATGCTGCTGCCAATGCTTCCGCAGGTACTTCAAAGTCAGGTACTGCGTCAAAGTTGCTGCATGTCATGTGTACCAAAGTTTTGGAAATGGTAACGGGATTTTCTTCTCCGCCACTCATAACATCCATAATTCCCTGCATCATGGCTGTCATATCCAGTTCATACTGCATCACATAGCCATCGTCACTGATCCACAGTTTTACAGGCATGCCTTCTACACTGTCCATCAGGGTAACCAGATCATCTGCGGAGATGCCCAGACCAGCAGTTGTAGACTCGATGCCAGAGTTTTTCAGAGCTTCTTCCATGGCGTCGCCTGTCAACAGACCTTCAATCATAGTTGTCTTCGTACCATTGATTTCTTCTGTGCCTGTTACCTTGAAGGCCTCGATGTTTTTCAGATACAGATCCATATTCTGTTCTGCGTTGTACTGAGAAACATCTGCACTAGTCATAGGCTGGTAAATCCATTCTCCATCCACCTGCATATATGCATCCACTGTATCACCGTTCTGTACCGCATACATTTCATATGGCTGCATTGTTTGGCCATTGATTGTTGTGCTGATGGTCATATTGGTTTTGAAGGGATCCAGTTTCAAATCCATATCAGATTTTACTACAGACTCCAAGGTTTCTTCTTCATAAGCCATATCCAGCTGCACTTCCAGCTGTGCAGACATACTTGTCACCTGTGCCATCGTATCATTCGCTTTCTGCAGCAATGCCTCTACATCTGAAGACTGCTTCGCACCACAGCCCGCTGCTGTAGCTGCCATTGCCAGTGCCATAGCCAATGCAAAAATTTTCTTTTTCATTTACCTGTCCTCCTTTAAGTTGGTCTTGATTAAATTCGATTTTCTGCATCATACCATAAACAACAACTGTCTGTCTGCAAATTCTTTTTTCGGTAAGAATTTCTTAAAAGAACATTAGGAATTGTTCACTGCCACTTAAAATATTATGCATCATTTTCAAAACAATCCATACAGAAACAGTATGTATTACGTTATTTCCTGCAAAAATCCCTTTTCCTACGCCAGATCAGTCTTTTTTATCAGGACTTTTTCTTCTGCAATGCCTGACCGCCTGTACAGTAAGGGAACAGGAAGCATTCCGCACACTTGGGTCTGCGGGCGATACAGATTTTTCTGCCGTGGGCAATCATCTGAGTGTTAATATCAATCCATTTATCCTTTGGCACAATTTTCATCAGGTCAAATTCAATTTTCACAGGATCTTGATTTTTGGTCAATCCCAGCAGATTAGACACCCGCTTCACATGAGTATCCACCACGATACTTGGAATACCATACCAATTGCCTCGTACCACATTTGCTGTCTTTCTGCCAACACCTGCCAGAGAAGTCAGTGCATCCAGATCAGAAGGCACTTCCCCGCCAAACTCTGTCAGCAGTTTCTGGCAGCAGGCAATGATATTCTTCGCCTTATTGTGATAAAAGCCGATGGAATGGATATCCTGTTCCAGTTCTGCCTGATTTGCTTCTGCAAAAGCCTGAATGGATGTATATTTCTGGAACAGGTCTTTTGTAACCAGATTCACTCTGTCATCTGTGCACTGGGCAGACATAATGGTAGCGATGAGCAGCTGCCAAGGATTTTCGTGATTCAGATAACATTTCGTCGGGCCATAGTGCTCCCGCAGCAAATCCAATATAATAGTAACCTTTTCTTTTTTTGTCATAATCTTTTACTCCTTCCCGAAAAAGAAATATTTCCCGCAAACAAGCAGGATTTCCCGAGAAATATTTCCCAAAGTCTTTTATTTTCATGGTTTCTGTCTTTTTGCTTCATTTTATCTGTAAAAAAGATGTTGAATTTTATTATACCATAGATTTGCAGTTCATGAAAACATCAATTATGCATACCGTATACACAAATAAAGCATCGTGCATTTTCCGAATTTGCATTGACTTTGCATATTTTCTCAGTATAATGAGATTCATTCATATTAATTTTTCATTTATTTTTATTCATTAAAGAGGTGGTATTATGGCAACAAGCAACAAAGAATTCCGCACCTCTGGGGCACTGAAAATATTGCTTCCCGGCATTGTTTTGCAGTCTGTCCTCATGGGCGGCGGATACGCTACAGGGCGTGAAATCATTGAATACGGCGGCAAGTTCGGCGCTTATGGCTGGGTATCTGGTGTGTTTACATTTTTTACCTTTGCAGTTATCGCTGTTCTGACTTTTGAACTGGCGCGCATCTATCGTATTTATGATTATAAATCCATCTTGAAACAGATCATTGGCAAGGCATGGCCAATTTATGATATTTTATACGTTATCCTGCTGTTTTTGATCATCTCCATCATGGCTTCCGCCACCGGGGAAATTTTACAGCAAACCATTGGTTTAAACTATATGGTGGGCGTTGTTATCCTGATTTTGATCGTAGCATTCCTGAACTTCTTCGGCAGTGCTTTCATCGCAAAATTTGAAACATACGGCACCATCGCCCTTTATGCGGCATACATCATTTTCACCATTATGGTTATCACAGCAAACAAAGATAACATCGTCACAGTAATGGCAACACAGGACACCAGCTATGTGGAAAACGCAACACTGCCTATGGCAATGCTGACAGGGATCATTTATGCATCTTATAACCTTTCTGCAGTCCCTGCCGGTCTGTTCACACTGCGTGCCCAGACAAAACGGAGCGAATCCATCATTTCCGGTATCATCGGTGCATTGCTTATGACAATCCCTTGGTTCCTGACATACTTCGCAGTTATGGGTTACTATCCCGATGACACCATCATCGGCGCATCCGTTCCTTGGTTGGTAATGCTCCAATCCGTTTCCGACAGCAATATCCCCGTTTTGGTATTCGGTGTTGTTGCCGGCTGGACATTGATCGAAACAGCTACCGGCATGATTCATGCTTTGCTGGAACGTCTGGATCATAGTCTGGAAGAAAAAAATCAGGAGCCACTTTCTCCTAAGAAACGTGGTATCATCACAGCAGCAATTCTGATTGTAGCGATGCTGTTCTCTAAAATCGGTATCATCAATCTGATCAGCATGGGTTATTCTGCTCTTGCTTACGGCTTCATCCTGTTCTATCTGCTGCCTCTGGTGACAGTTGGCCTGTACAAAGTCATCAAGAACGGCAAAGTACCCAAAAAGGACTGATTTTGCTTCCAAAACACGACATTCTTCCGGATGTCGTGTTTTTCATAAAGTTTGATTATTTCGGATATTTGACCATATTTAGGAGGTTTTACATATGAATTTGAGAATCAATCGCAGCATTGCAGAGCAGACAAAAGTCAGCTACGCCATTGAATCTGCTGGTCCCTTACCTTACGACATTGACTGTGGCGAAGGCATCAACACCGTTATGGTGCCCCCTGCTGCAAAACAGGCATTCAAAGAACTGGATTTCGAAATGATGCGTCCTTACCCTCATTCTGTAGACGTCAAAGACAGCATCATCCAGTACTGGAAGGACTACTGCCCTCTGAATTACAAACGAATCGTTCTTTGCGACGGTTCTGTAGGCGGATTATACCTGCTCAATCGTCTGTTCCTGGAAAGAGGCGATTCTGTACTAGGTATTGCTCCTCAGTTCTCTGAATATGTGACAGATGTGAGAATGTACGGCACCAATGTTACCGGTGTACCTCTGAAAAAAGAAAACAACTACCGTTTCTCTGTAGAAGATCTGCTGGCAGCACTGACACCTGACCACAAGCTGATCTACATCGATAACCCCAACACCCCTACGGGACAGGCAATTCCCCTTTCCGACATCGAAACCATTCTGGCAGCCGCCAATAAAAACGGTACTGCTGTCATCATCGACGAAGCTTACGGCGAATACATTCCCAAGAAAAATTCCGCCGTTTCTCTGTTGGATAAATATGAAAATCTCATTGTTGCAAGAACATTCTCCAAAGGCTTCGGCCTGGCAGGTCTGCGTGCCGGCTACCTGCTGATTCCCGAATGTCTGGCACCTTACATCGCCAACATCACAAACCCTTACTGCATGACAGAATTCGCCAGAAGCGTTGCAGCAAAAACCATTCTGGATGAATCCTTCCTGGAAATCCTCCAGAGCAAAACAGCAGAAATGAAAAAACAGATGTACCGTCCTTGGAAAAACCTTTCCATTGCTCACACCTGCGACACCGTTTCCATCAGCATGGTCACCCACCAGAACCCTGAAATCGATTTGGCTGCAGAATTCGCCAAACGTAGAATTCTGGTTATCTCCGGCAACGATTTCGAAAACATCGGTCAAAACTCCGTTCGTTTGCGTGTTCCCGAAGAAAAAGACATGCCCGCTGTTTTGAAAGCCATGGAAGAAATTGACCAGCTGTAACAGAAAGTTTTTCCAACTCTGCGTTGACAAAGATTTTTTCCTATACTATGATGGACAGAGGAAAGGATTGGTGTATGGAAATGTCACAGAGCATATTAAAAAACGCAGATTTGAAATCCACAAAAAAGCGCTGTCTGCTGCTTTCGATTCTCCAGACAGAAGACCGCGCCATGACAGCTGAAGAACTATTGGAAAAAGCTACGCCCATTCTGCCCATGAATGCTTCTACGGTATATCGTACTTTGAATACATTGACAGAAAAAGGAGTCCTGAGCAAAAGCCTGCGCAAAGACGGCAAATCCTACTTTTCACTGGAAAAACATGATCACCATCATCGTTTGGTCTGCACCGTCTGCCGCAAAGTCATTCCCGTTGACTCCTGCCCTCTGAAAGAACTGGAAGAAGATCTGGAAGCAAAAACAGGCTTCCGCATCACTGGACATACTTTGGAATTCAGCGGTATCTGTCCAGAATGCAGAAAGTCAAATGGGCTTTAAACAAATGCAAATAGAAACAGCCAGTATTAGGGGCATCTTCATAAGAAAACAAAGAAAGCTGAAATCCTCATCAGACAAAGGATTCCAGCTTTCTTATTTTACTGAGATTTTATTCGGTATGTTTTCTTCTGAAGACAGCAGTCGCACTTCCCCTTAAGAAATCAATAAAACAGAAAACCAATGTTTTCTTAAGGGGAAGTTGCTTTTTCTACTGGCTGTTTTTTATTTACAGCATTTCTTTACGATCCAGAATCATAAAGATGCGAATCATATCCTCTGACAGATTCAGATTTCCATTCTCATCTCCACTGAGAACGCCTTCATCCACCAGTTTTTTGATGATTTCCTTGCCGTAGGGTAGATCTTCGATTTTCTGATACCGTTTCACTTCCTCATCCCCTTCCGTTTCCGCCTTGTAAGTCACGCCAAAATAATTGCATACGCCTTTGCAAATGCCTTCCGCACATTGCTTTCGATACTCCTCTGAAAGAAGCAGTTTTGCTTCCTCCCGATTGGTCATAAAGCCCCCTTCAATGAGGACTGCCGGCATTTTCGTTGCCCGCAGTACATAGAGATCTGCGCTTTTTTTCACGCCTCTGTTTTTTCTGCCGCAAGCTTTTACCAATGCTTCATGAACCTTTCCCCCAAAGTCCACAGTCTTGGCATCTGCCTTCTCATAAATCCAGCTTTCTACGCCGTTTGCATCATTCCAATCACTGCCAAAGGCATTGGCATGGATGCTGATATACGCATCTGCTTTTGCGTCATTTGCCCGTTTGACGCGGGTCTGCAAAGATGTGTCCTCATCCCCCGGCGCTACCGCCAGAACACGAAAACCGCATCTTTTCAGGGCATCCATCAAATAAGACGCTACTGCCCGATTATATGCATTTTCTGGCATATAACTGCCATCAGGAAACAAGGGTGTGCGCTTACCAGCCGTTTTCATACCATGACCATCATCTACTGCCACACAAAACATCTCATCCGCTCCTTTCTATTGATTTTTCTTTTCATCAGAAATCCCTTTGGTGGTCGGGTCTGTCAGTACCCCCAGCACTGCCAGAAAGGCTGTTGCCAGCAGATAAGGATTGGCAAAGAGTGCTTTCACCTCATCACACAGCACCTGCCAGCTGGTAAACATTTCGGGATTTGCTCCTGTCGCTGTCAGCACCACGCCAACCAGCCCAACCCAAAACCAAGGGTTTGTCAGTCGTTTCTTCCATTCCAGATTCATTTGTATTCCCCCCTTTCATACTATGCGTACTCGTCCAAACGGTGATGGGCAGATTTTGCGCTGCTTTCTACGGCGGATAAACGGCCCTCATGGTCTTTCAAAGAGGCTTTGATGCCTTCCAGATCTTTCTGCATGCCAAGAATCATATCCAATTTCGCGTCCACACCGCCCCGCCATGCGGCGTCTTTCTCTACGGATTTATCCCGGCTCTGAACAAAGCTGAGAACGCCCAGAAGACCGCCCAGCACCGACAGCGCCAGCCCAATTTCCAGTTCCATATCCTCCCTCCTTTCCCGGACAAAAGGAGCATAACGGAAAAAAAGTCCCGCTGCGTCCCAACTTTTCTGCATAAAAAAAGTCCCTGTGGGAAATCCCACAAGGACATAACATACAAATATTATTTTTCGCTGTAAACGCCCAGTTTACGGAAACGTTCATAGCGTTTTTCAGACAGGACACGACCAGAATACTGTTCCAGTTCCTGTACGTCAGAAAGCAGACGTGCTTTCATGTCTTCGCACATGACATCGAAGGAATCGAAGTTTTCTTCAATAACATCTTCTGCCACGCCGAAGCGCTTCATATCTTCTGCAGTGATTTTCAGGCATTCTGCCGCATCAGCCGCTTTGCTTGCATCTTCCCACAGGATAGATGCGCAGCCTTCTGGAGAAATAACGGAAAATACCGCATTTTCCAGCATATACACACGGTTTGCCACAGACAGACCCAGTGCGCCGCCGCTGCCGCCTTCCCCAATGACAATGGTGATAATGGGTGTTTCCAGCCCCATCATCTGCATGAGGTTGTCAGCAATGGCCTGACCCTGTCCGCGTTCTTCCGCTTCTTCCCCGCAGTATGCACCGGAGGTATCCACGAAGCAAATGACAGGGCGATGGAATTTCTCCGCCTGTTTCATAAGGCGCAGTGCTTTCCGATAGCCTTCGGGCATAGGGCAGCCGAAGTTGCAACGAATTCTTTCCTGCAAATCGCGACCACGTTCAATGCCGATGAATGTGACAGGAATATCCCCCAGATAGCCAATACCGCCAATGATGGCAGGGTCATCTGCGTATTTCCGATCACCGTGCAGTTCTGTTCTTTCTGTGAACAGATTTTCGATATAGGCACGGGAAGTGGGACGATCCTGGGCTCTTGCAGCCTGTAATCTTTCATAAGCTGTCATCATGCCTCATCCCTCCTTCTGCTGTGCTGTTTCAAAAGACGTTCCAGTGTTGCCCGCAGTTCTGTACGAGGCACGATAGCATCTACAAAACCGCAGTCCTGCAGAAATTCTGCACGCTGGAAATCTTCCGGCAATTTTTTCTTTGTCGTCTGTTCAATGACACGACGGCCTGCAAAGCCAATGAGTGCATTGGGTTCGGACAAGATGATGTCCCCCAGCATGGCAAAGCTTGCTGTTACACCACCTGTTGTGGGGTCTGTCAGAACAGTGATATACAATCCGCCTTTGTCGCTGTGGAAATGAACAGCGCCGCTGGTTTTTGCCATCTGCATCAGGGACAGAATCCCTTCCTGCATTCTGGCACCGCCGGAGGCTGTAAAGCCTACCACAGGCAGATCGTGTTCTGTTGCGTATTCAAAAAGCCGTGTGATCTTTTCCCCTACGACAGAACCCATGCTGCCCATCATGAACTGAGGGTCCATAACGAACACAGCGCAGGGCTGACGGCGGATGGTAGCTGTACCGCATACCACGCCTTCCATCTGACCGGATGCCGCACGAGCGGATTCGATCTTATTGGCATAGCCAGGGAAGTTCAAAGGGTTTTCTGTCTGGATATTCATTTCCAGTTCCTGAAAACTGCCTTTGTCACAAATGGCTTTGATTCTTGTTCTGGCATTGATACGGTAATGATAGCCACAGGAAGGGCATACCATTTTGTTCTTTGCGACAGAACGTTTTGTATCAATGGCTTTACAAATGGGGCAGCGGATTTTTTCTTCCACAGTAGGTGTAATGCCGCCGCTTTCCAGCACATTTCTTGATTTTCGGAACATGCCAACAATATTATTCAAGTTCTGTGCCTCCTTCCGCCAACAATTCCGGCAGAATCAGTGTGTCATAATCCCCTTTCTGGAACCGGGGGTTACGCACCAGCCGCAGTTGGTCTTCAATATTTGTATGAATCCCATGGATGACCATTTCGCAAAGAGCCGCTTCCATTTTGCGGATAGCGTCTTCTCTGGTCTTGGCGTAAACAATGAGTTTCCCAATCATGGAATCATAAAAAGGTACAATCAGGCAATCCTGTACCAATGCTGTATCAAAGTGTACCCGGGAACCGCCGGGGATATGCAAAAAGTCTACCTGACCGGTGCTTCTTGCGTTGATGCGGCATTCCATAGAATGACCATGCAGGTGAATATCTTCCTGAGTGAAATCCAGAGGAATCTGGCAGGCAATACGAATCTGCCACTTTACGATGTCCACATCGCTGATTTCTTCTGTAATGGGATGTTCTACCTGCAAACGGGTATTCATTTCAATAAAATAGAAATTGCCGTCGGGTGCCAGCAGGAACTCTACGGTACCTGCGTTCACATAGTTGGCAGCTTTTGCCGCTTTCACAGCCGCATCCATCATTCTTTTGCGGATATCTTCTGTCATAACAGGGCAAGGTGTTTCTTCCAGCACCTTCTGCTTATTCAGCTGCAGGGAGCAGTCACGTTCCCCCAGACATACGATATTGCCGAAGGCGTCTGCCAGCACCTGCATTTCCACATGGCGTACGGAAGTCAGATATTTTTCCAGGAACACGTCGCCGTTGCCAAAAGCGCTTTTGGCTTCTTCAGACGCTGCCAAGAAGGCATGTTCCAGATCTTCTTCTCTTTCCACCACACGAATGCCCTTGCCGCCGCCGCCAGCGGTAGCTTTTACCAGAATGGGATAGCCGATTTCCGCAGCCAGACGTTTTGCTTCCGCAGGGTCATGGAGGATTTCTGTACCGGGTACCACAGGCACACCGATTTCCTTCATAAGCTGACGGGAATTGTCCTTGTCACCCATAGCGCGAAGCACGTTGCTGTCAGGGCCGATGAAAATGATGCCCTTTTCTTCGCAAAGTGCCGCAAACTCAGGGTTTTCGGACAAAAAGCCATAGCCGGGATGGATGGCTTCCGCATTGGATGCCAAAGCCGCACTGATGATATTTTTCTGGTTCAGATAGCTGTCTGCCGCTGCGTTGGAACCGATACAGATTCTTTCGTCTGCCAGTGCTACGGGCAGGGAATTCTGGTCTGCTTCGGAATATACCGCTACGGTTTCGATGCCCATTTCCTTACAGGCACGAATGATACGGACAGCTACCTCCCCTCTGTTTGCAATGAGAATTTTTGAAAACATATCCTCTTACTCCTTTATCAGAGCGAAAGAAAATTCCGCACTGACGCATAATTTTCCGTTCACAAAGCCTTTGCCGCTTGCCCAGTAGAAAGGACCTTTGTGCTTGATCAAAGTGCATTCTGTTTCCAAAACATCACCGGGACGCACGCTGTTTTTGAAACGTACTTTGTCCAGACCTGTGAAATAAGGTGTTGCGCCTTCCTGTTCGCCAGAAAGGAGCACACAGGTGGACTGTCCCAGAATTTCGCACAGGATAACACCCGGCACTACGGGATTACCGGGGAAATGTCCCTGCAAAAACCACTCATCGGGGCGGATGGTCTTTTTGCCGTAAGCAACGCCATCTCTCAGTTCTGCTTCGTCAACCAGCAGCATGTTATCCCGATGGGGCAGTATTTTCTTCAGTTCTTCCTGATTCATAGGTTTTCGCCTTCTTCCTGTCAGTCTTCACGGATACGGAACAGAACCTGACCGTATTCCACGATCTGACCGTTGTTGACACAGATTTCTTCAATGGTACCGCTGCATTCTGCTGCGATTTCATTGAACATCTTCATGGATTCTACGATACATACAGTATCGCCGGCTGCTACATGATCCCCTACGGCTACATAAGGTGCCGCACCAGCCTGAGGTGCCATATAAACAGTACCTACCAGAGGTGTTTTCTGTTCATACAGATCTTCTTCAGGCGCAGCGGGTGCTGCAGGTGCCGCAGGTGCTTCTGCTGCTGCAACAGGCACAGCTTCCACAGGAACAGCCGCAGGCACTACCACAGCAGGTGCCACGGGAGCAGAAACTGCTTCCAGCACCAGTCTGTTGTCGCCTTCTGTCAAATCCAGTTTGGTCAAACCGTTATCTTTCAAAATTTTTGCCAGTTCGGCAATCTTTGTTGTTTCCATCTATCTCACCCTTTGAATTTTCTAAATGCGATGCAGGCATTGTGACCGCCAAAGCCCAGAGAAGTGGACAGAACTGCTTCCAGTTCCGCTTCTTCTGCTACATTGGGTGTATAGTGCAGATCACAAACTTCATCCTGTTCCAGCAGGTTGATGGTGGGAGGTACCAGAGAGTTGTTCATGGCACAGATTGCAGCGATAGCTTCTGCTGCACCTGCTGCACCCAGCATATGACCTGTCATGGATTTTGTAGAGCTGATATGTACTTTCTGCGCGTCTTCTTCGCCCAGAGCCTTACGGATGGCATTTGTTTCTGTTTTATCGTTCAGGGATGTACCTGTACCATGGGCGTTGATGTAGATTTTTTCTGCGGGAACACCTTCCAGTTCAGCCATTGCGTCTTTGATTGCTTTCGCGCTGGCTACAGCTGTTTCATCGGGAGCTGTTACATGGTGTGCGTCACAGGTGGAACCATAGCCGCATACTTCCGCATAAATCTTCGCGCCTCTTGCTTTTGCGTGTTCATATTCTTCCAGGATCAGTGTGCCTGCACCTTCGCCCATAACAAAACCGCCGCGGCGTTTGTCGAAAGGCAGAGATGCTGCGTTAGGATCTTCAGAAGGGCTCAGTGCCATACATGCGCCAAAGCCTGCCACTGCCAGATTGGTGATGGCTGCTTCACTGCCGCCGCAGATAGCCGCTGTTGTGTAGCCGTGACGGATTGCACGATATGCTTCGCCGATACATGTAGTACCTGTAGCACATGCAGTTGTCATGGAAACGCAAGGGCCCTGTGCATGATATTTGATGGCAATGTTGCCGGCTGCGATATTACTGATCATTTTGGGGATGAACAGAGGAGAAACACGTCTGGGGCCTTTTTCTTCCAGCGCTTTGTAAGATTCTCCAAATGTTTCAAAACCACCGATACCACTGCCAAAGTATACGCCCAGTTCTTCAGGGGCGATTTTACCTTCCAGTTCGCTGTCAGCCATGGCTTCTGCCGCAGATGCCAGCGCATACTGTGTGAAACGGTCCAGCTTCTTTGCGGACAGTTTATCCATGCAGCACAGAGGATCGAAATCCTTTACTTCTGCTGCCAGTTTATATTTGGATTCGGATACGTCAAAACGGGTAATCATGCCGATGCCGTTTTTACCTGTTTTCAGACCTTCCCAGAAATCAGCCACGTTGTTGCCGATGGGAGTTACCGCACCCAAACCTGTTACTACGACTCTTTTCATAAAGTACCTCCTACATGGCCAGACCGCCGTCGATGCGGATCACTTCGCCAGTGATATAATCGGACTGGTCGCTTGCCAAAAACAGCGCAAGGTTTGCAATGTCTTCGGGCTGCGCAAATCTTTTCATTGGAATATGATCGACTAATGCGTTATTTTCAGACAGATTTTCTGTCATGTCTGTTGCTACAAAACCGGGCGCAATGGCATTGCAGTTCACATTGCGGCTAGCCAGTTCTTTTGCAACGGATTTTGTCAGCCCAATGAGCCCCGCTTTGGAAGCGGAGTAGTTTGTCTGACCGGGATTGCCCATCAGACCGGATACAGAGCTGATATTGATAATCTTGCCGCTTTTCTGTTTCATGAAAACAGGGTAAAGCTGCTTGATCATATAGAAAGCGCCTTTCAGATTGGTATCCACAACACTGTCAAAGTCGGGAACCTTCATCATAGGCACCAGTTTGTCCTTGGTAATGCCGGCATTGTTTACCAGAATATCGGCGCCGCCGAAATCTTTAATGATCTGTTTGCAGACTGCGGCAACCTGTTCCGCGTCCGCCACGTTGCACTGGTAAGCTTCTGCCTTTACACCCATTTCCAGCAGAGCTGCTTTTGTTTCTTCTGCTTTCTGGGTGTTGCCTGCATACAGCAGCGCAATGTTCGCGCCCTGTTCTGCGAATCTTTTACAAATGGCCGCACCGATACCACGGGAACCGCCTGTAACAATGGCTGTTTTTCCTTTCAACATATCTTAGCGTACCTCCTCTGCTACCTGGCGAGCTTCTTCCATGTTGGAAACAGCATACACTTTGCTGTCGGGAAGAATGCGGCTGATGAGTTTCTTCAGTGTGGTGCCAACGCCCACTTCGATGAAGGTATCAAAGCCGTCTGCTGCCATATTTTCAATGCTTTCCTGCCAACGCAGGGAATGGTTGATCTGTTTTTCCATCAGATCTCTTACTTCTGCTGTGTAAGGTTTTGTTGTGTAGTTGGAATATACAGTCATTTCGGGCTGCTTTACATCCACAGCCTTCAGTGCTTCTGCAAATTCCTTAGATGCTTCATCCATAAAAGGAGAATGGAAACCGCCGCCTACGGCTACAGGCAGACATCTGCCGCCAGCTTCCTTTACATCTTTTCCGAAACTGTCGAGTTCATCTTTTTTCCCGGCAACAACCAGCTGACCGGGGCCGTTGTAGTTTACAGGGAACACATTGGGGTATTTTTCCGCCAGTGCTTCTACCTGTGCATTTTCCATTTTCATCACCGCTACCATAGATGCGGGATGTTCTTTTGCAGCTTTTCCCATGGCTGCCCCTCTCGCGCAGGCCAAACGGAACCCATCTTCAGGGCTGTAAGCGCCTGCAAAAGCCAATGCTGGGATTTCTCCCAGGGAAAAACCTGCCACAGCCTCAGGCACAATGCCTTCTTCCCGCAGAGCAATTGCCGCTGCGATGTCTGCCAGATACAGACAAGGCTGTGTATTTTCTGTTATTTTCAATTCTTCGGCTGTACCTTCAAAGCACTGCTGCAAAGTGCCGGGGCGGATTTCCTCCGCCCGAGCAAACAGTTCTTTTACGCTTTCGTTGTTTTCGTAAAAGTCCTTGCCCATACCGGCCTTCTGCGCGCCCTGCCCTGAAAAGACAAAGGCTATTTTACCCATTTTGCAGCTCCTTTCAGCAGTTCTTCCGCTTCGGTCGCGATTTCTTTCACGATTTCCGCTGCGGGCTGTTCTTTCTTCACCATACCGGAGATCTGACCTGCCAGGAAGCAGCCGGCTTTTGTATCGCCTTCTACAGCTGCTTTACGCAGTGCGCCAACGCCCAGTTCTGCCACATCTTCCGCTGTGGTTTCCGGTGCATATTCCACTTTCAGGAATTCACGGCTGAAAGGATTTTTCAGACAGCGGCATGTGTTGCCGCCAAAACGTCTGCCTGTGGTAACGGTGGAAATGTCAGTTGCTTTCAGAACCATATCTTTGTAGTTCTGGTGCACGCCGCATTCTTCTGCCAGCAGGAAACGAGTACCCATCTGTACGCCTACTGCGCCCAGCATGAATGCCGCTGCCATACCGCGTCCGTCACCGATGCCGCCTGCTGCCAGTACAGGAATGTTCACAGCGTCGCATACCTGAGGCACCAGAGGCATTGTTGTCATTTCCCCGATATGCCCGCCGGATTCGCCGCCTTCTGCGATAACAGCGGAAGCACCAGCTTTTTCCATCATTTTTGCTGCCGCAACAGATGCAACAACGGGAATGACGGTGATGTTTGCTTCCTTCCACATTCCCATGTATTTTTTGGGCATACCTGCGCCTGTGGTAACAACAGCTACCTTTTCTTCAGCCACGATTTTTGCCACTTCATCCACATGGGGGCTCATCAGCATGATATTCACGCCAAAAGGTTTGTCTGTCAGTTCTCTGGCAATACGAATCTGTTCACGCAGGTAGTCGCCGCCTGCGTTCATGGCAGAGATGATGCCCAGACCGCCGCCATTGGAAACGGCTGCTGCCAGTTTACCATCTGCAATCCAAGCCATGCCCCCCTGAAAGATGGGGTATTCAATGCCTATCATTTCGCAAATCGGTGAAACAATCATTTCTTTCCCTCCAATTAGTTCTGTTTGCTTTCGATCATTTTAACCAGATCAGCAACAGTTTCTACTTTGTTGTCGCCCATTTCGATTTCTGTGCCCAGTTCTTCTTCCAGGCTCATGAGCAGTTCCATAACGTCCAGAGAGTCGATCCCCAGATCAGCAAATTTTGTTTCCATTGTGATTGTGGAAACTTCACATTCCAGTTTTTCTGCCAACAGTGCTGCGATTTTTTCAAATACCATGATGCATTCTCCTTTTCTTCTTAAAAAAATGATTTCGTCTTGTTCAGGGCAGCAAGCTGTCCCCAATATTTCCGCATGTTGCGGACTTGTATATGATGCCTTTTGGCTCATTACCATCTTACAATGCAGGCTGCACTTGCCAGACCGCCGCCGAAAGCAGGCAGCAGCAGCAGATCGCCTTTTTGCAGCATTCCCTTGCGGTTCATTTCATCCAGTGCAATGGGGATGCTTGCGGAGGAAGTATTGCCGTAACGGTCAATATTCACATAAAATTTCTCCTTAGGCACTTTCAGCATCACGCTTGCAAAGTCAATGATACGCTGATTTGCCTGATGTGGTACGATGTACTTGATATCCTCAAATGTCAGACCATTCTGCTTGAGCAGATATTTTGTATCGTGACAGATGGCGTTTACAGCAAACTTGAATGTATCCTGTCCACGCATATGGATATAAGGTTTTTTCTGTTCTCCTTCAAAGAAAGGAGATTTCCCGATAAGCTGGGGAATGTCAATGACATTGTTGCCGCCTTTTACATGGAATACAGAGTCCAGGTAGTTGTCACCTTCACCCAGAACCACTGCCCCTGCGCCGTCACCAAAAATAACACAGGTGCTTCTGTCTTCCCAGTCTACGATACGGCTCAATCTTTCAGCGCCAATGACAAGGACTTTTTTCACCTTGCCTCTGGCAAAGAATCCAGCTGCTGTTTCCAGTGTGAAAACAAATGCGGAACATGCCGCGTTGATGTCCATGGTCATGCAGTCCAGACCCAAAATATTCTGAATCATACAGGAAACAGAAGGAGAAATGGATTCCCCGCTGACACTGGCTGCCAGAATCAGATCGATTTCTTCCTTTTTCACACCACTGTTTTCCAGTGCTGCCAGTGCTGCTTTGGCGCCCATGTCTGCCGCCGTTTCGTTTGTGCTGACGTGGCGTTCTTTTACGCCGACGCGCTGCATGATCCATTCATCGTTTGTATCTACGATTTTAGACATATCATCATTGGTTACCACTCTGGGAGGCACATACATGCCCGTTCCCAATATCGAAAAACTCATTCTTCTTTCCTCCTGCTTTACGCATTCTTTTGTGCTTACGATATTTAGTCCCCGTTTCGGCAAAAAGGTTACAGGAAATTGATATTTTTTTGCACTTTTTTCCAAACAAAAAGGAAACTGACTTTTTTATCGTAGTAAAAGCCCCTTTGTTCCCCCGTCAGCCTCTTTTTCTCATCCGCATCCACAGCATCACCAGCAGGCACCAGGAAGCACAGACATAGGAGAAAAATCCAATACCAATGAGCATCCTTCTATGGCGCATTTTTTCCGCCAGTCGGCAAAACTCCTGTTCCGCTGCATTTTCTGAAGGGATCTGTCTCATATTGGAAGGTTTTTGAGAGAATCTGCGATATTGTTTGTAATACTGACGGCAGTCGGGACAAGTCCGCAAATGCGCCGCTACACTGTTTTTTGTCACAGGATTTGCCAGCCCATCCTGATACAGGGCTACTAAGTCCATGACGATTTCACACGGCAAATTCATCTTTCAACACCTCCATCATTTTTTTCTTTGCGCGGAAAAAAATCACCTTTGCGGAATTTTCACTGATCTTCAGTGCCAGCGCGATCTGCGAAAAGGGCAGCTCCGCATAAATCCGCAGCAGCACCACATCCCGGTATTTTTTCGGAATTTCCTTTACCATGGCGCGGACTGCTTTTTCCACATATTTCTTATGGACATATTCTTCCGGGTCTGCATTCTGCGTATAATAGGTATTGACTACTAAGTCCAGATTGGCAGAATCCAGATGCAGTTTGTTGCGTTTGAGATATTTGAAATAAACATGCTTTCCGATGGATGCCAGCCAGGTAAAAACTTCGCACTCTCCGCGAAAACGGTGAAAGGACGTATATGCCTGCAGGAACGTTTCCTGCGCCAGGTCTTCCGCCAAGGCGCGATCCCCGCACAGACGGTGCAAAAAAGCATATACTCTGTCATAATATGCTCGATAGAGCATTTCAAATGAATTCACCTGCTCACCCCCGTTCGCCTGTTTCGCATTACAGTATACCATAAGAAACATGGAAAATCCAGTAACTTTCTATGGCTTCTTTCGCAAATGGGCAGTAAAAAGGACAGATTTCGCTTTCTGGGGCAAAAAAAATTTATTTTCATCTTGACAATTTTATAAAAATAGCGCAAAATATTAGTGTTGTGTATCGGTGTGTGGCTCAGTTTGGTAGAGCGCTACGTTCGGGACGTAGAGGCCGCAGGTTCAAATCCTGTCACACCGATAGACCCGCCGCAGGCATCTGTTTGCGGCATTTTTTATTGTCTAAAAACCCCTGATTCCAAAGCCTGGACAGGGGTTTTTCTTTTGCCGTCTTTTCCTCAGCGGCGCATATACAAAAGGGGATATGGATTTCCCTGCTCATCCAAATCGGTTCTTTTGTAAACAGAAAATCCCATATGCCCATAAAAGCCAATGGCTTGTGGATTTTGCTCATTGACCGTTACCCGTTCTACCTTTTCATCACGCTCTGCCCGTTCCAGCAGTTGTTTTCCCAATCCTTTTCCCCGTTCCGCAGATGCAATGAACAGCATCTCCAAAGACCCCTTTTCCGTTCCCATAAACGCTACAGGCTGGCCTGCCTCTGTTGCCATATACAAACGTGCCACCCCTTCTATAGCTTGGGGCACATAAGGCTTAATATTGTTGATTTCCTCATTAGACAAAAACAAATGGGTTGCTCTGACAGAATCCTCCCATACTGCCAGCAGCTGCTCCAACAGCATGGGTGTTCTTTCCTTTACTTCCATGATTTTCATATGATTCTCCGCCATTCTCTCCATGAAAAAAGGAACCATAGAACGGTTCCTTTTTCAGCTTTTTATCATTCTTTTTCTGCAGCTTCAAAGATTTCTTCTGCGGATTTTTTGTAATATCCTGTGCTGTCTTCTGCAACAGTTGCCGCAATCTTTGTGCCATAGTACATACGGCAGGCTTCCGCAGCATCCATACGATGTGCCTTTGCCATCCGTCCAACGACATCAATGAGCAGTTCTGTTCTTTCTTCATAATGCCCATAAGTATCTTCTTCCGCATCTCTTTCCAGCGCCATCATCCCGTCGATCATGCCGATGTAAAAAGAGGTATCCATTTCCGGGAACTGGTTTCTGGTATCCTGCAGCAGCTGGATCACGCCATTTTTGTCAAAGGCTTCAAAAACCTTATGTCCGGGAATGTTTTTTGCATAGCTGTAATATTCGATGCAGGAAACGATCATTCTCAATTCATCCATTTCTGCACGCTCCTTTCCTTTTGTATCATACCTGTTTTTTGGCAAAATTTCAACAGCCGTTTTCGTTTTTGCTTGACAAGTGACGAAAGAAAATGCAGTATGTTGTTATAAAAAGAAAAAGGAGCGATATGACATGATTTCTGTTACCATAGACGAAAGCATCAAAGAACGTTGTCCCGAAGCGGTACTGGGACTTTTGCAGTGCAAAGTTTCCGTTCATCCCGATGATGAAGAATTTCTTGCCCTGCTCAACGGCAAGATTGCGGAACTGTCCGAAGTAGAGCTGTCTCAGGCAAACAAACGGGACTATATCCAGTCCACCCGCAAAGCATATAAGGCTCTGGGCAAAGAACCCAACCGCTACCGCAATTCCTGTGAAGCCATGTGCCGCAGAATTGCCAAAGAACGTGGACTTTACTACATCAATAACGTGGTAGACATCAATAACTACCTTTCTATACTGTCCGGCTATTCCATGGGCACTTATGATTTGGCACATGTTACCGGCGGCATCACTTGGAAACGTGCTCCCGAAGGCACCGCTTATCAGGGCATCGGCAAAGACGTGCTGAACATCGAGTTTCTTCCCGCACTCTTCGATGAAGTAGGCCCCTTCGGCAATCCAACCAGTGACAACACCCGCGCCATGATTACCGATGACACCAAAGAAATCCTGCTGGTGTATTACACCTTCAATGGCGGTCAGGAACTGGAATCCCTGCTGGAACTGTCCAAAGAACTGCTGGAAAAACACGCGGCAGGCACAGACTTTGAAATTCAGATTTTGAAATAAGATATTCTAAGATGCAAAAAGATGGCAGATATAAAATCTGCCATCTTTTTTATATACATTTTCTTGTTTTACGCCTCTACCGCAAAAGATTTCAGTCTGTTTGCCGCTTCCTCATCCACATAAACTTCCAGCAATACCCCTTCTGCTGTATGTTCTTCCCGGATGATTTCGCATCTGCCATGTACCCAGCCAGCCAGTGCGCCTTCTGTATAAGGCAGCAGTACCGTCATAGACTTGCGGAAGCTTTTCAGCAATTTTTCGATGGTAGCCAGCATCTGTTCCAGCCCCATCTGTTTCCCTGCGGAAATCTGCACGATTTCCCTTGCCATTCTGTCCATGGGCAAAGGCAGTTCCACTTCTCTGTCCATTTTGTTATAAACGGTAATCACAGGTGTATCCTCGCAGCCCAGACCTCTCAAAGTGTCATATACCACTCGCATCTGCTCTTCTCTGTTGGGATTGGACGCATCCACCACATGCAAGAGGATATCCGCGTATTTCAATTCTTCCAGTGTGGCACGGAATGCCTGAATCAGATGGTGGGGCAGTTTCTGGATGAAACCTACCGTATCTGTCAGCAGAATTTCGGAACCGCCGGGCAGTTCCACTTTTCTGGTGGTAGTATCCAGTGTGGCAAAGAGTTTGTCCTCTGCCAATACACCCGCCTGTGTCAGTACATTCAATGTAGTGGATTTTCCCGCATTGGTATAGCCCACCAGAGAAACTACAGGCGTGCCTTTTTTACTGCGCTGGCTGCGAAGCAGTTCCCGATGGGTCTGGATTTCTTTCAAATCCCGATTCAATTCCGCGATACGTTCTTTGATGTGACGGCGGTCTGTTTCCAGTTTCTTTTCCCCGGGACCTCTGGTACCAATACCGCCCCCCAGACGGGACATGGACGCACCCATACCAGTCAGACGGGACATACGGTATTTCAGCTGTGCCAGTTCTACCTGAATTTTCCCTTCGCCGGAAATGGCCCGTCCGGCAAAAATATCCAGAATGACGATGGTTCTGTCCATGACTTTTGTTTCCAGCATTTTTTCCAGATTTTTCAGCTGTGCCGGAGAAAGTTCATCGTCACAGACAATGCCTGTAGCATCGTATGTATTTATCATCATTTTCAGTTCTTCGATTTTGCCTTTTCCCAGATAATGGGCAGGATGCACCTTTTCTCTGCGCTGAATGGTGCGTGCAACAGCTGTTGCGCCTGCTGTGTTTACCAGTTCTTCCAGCTCATCCAGACAGGCTTCCACTGCCATGGCAGAAGGACTGTCCTTGTCCTCCAGCTCAATGCCTACCAATATCAATCTTTCTTCCGTATCTTTATTTTCATGCAATTCTTTTGCCATGTCTTACTCCTCTCTGCTTTCTTACCGCAGCCATACGCCATCAAAAGAGAATCTGGCGGGGCCTGTCATATAAACGTGGTTGTCGGATTCTCTCCATTCGATTTCCAAAGTGCCGCCCAAAAGCTGGATACGCACTTTTCTGTCACACAATCCGTTGAGCACCGCTGCCACCAATGTCGCAGATGCCCCTGTACCGCAAGCCATTGTTTCGCCGCTGCCTCTTTCCCAAACACGCATACTCATGTGGGTGCGGTCAATGACATGGGCAAACTCAATATTCGCTTTTTTAGGGAACATAGGATGGACTTCTGCCACTTTGCCGTATTTTTCCACTTCAAAATGTTCTGTATCATCTACAAAAATGACCCCGTGGGGATTGCCCATGGAAACACAGGTCACATCAAAGGTCTTGTCCAGAATCTGCAATTTTTCCCCAATAACAGGCATTTTGTCGCTGATAACGGGAATCTGTGCCGCTTCCAGAATGGGTTCTCCCATATCTGCTGTGACAGCAATGACGATGTCGTTCTGAATATGTAACTGCAATGTTTTGATGCCGCCCAAAGTTTCCAGCGTGATCACGTTCTTTGTGGTCATGCCCCGTTCGTAAACATATTTACCGATGCAGCGAACAGCGTTGCCGCACATTTCTCCTTCGGAACCGTCCATATTGAACATCCGCATACGGAAGTCTGCCACTTCAGAAGGCAGAATCAATACCAGTCCGTCAGCGCCTACACCGAAATGACGCTCACTCATGGCCACCGCCAGCATATCGGGATATTTCACTTCTTCCTCAAAACCGTTGATATAAATATAGTCGTTGCCGCAGCCTTCCATTTTTGTAAAACGCATGTTGTTTCCTCCTTGCTATGTAGGGGCGGTAAAAATATACCGCCTGTGTTTAGTGCTGTCCGTGGGTCGTCGGTACCATCTCCCGCTCCTGTGCCACTGCGCTGTAAAGCCGCAGAGACCAAAGCCCTGCCAGACCTACCAGCGCGAAGATCACACGAGCCAGCCAGAACATGGAACCGCCGAAAATGGTTGTTACCAGATCGAATCCGAAAAATCCGATGAGACCCCAGTTCAGCGCACCGATGATGACAAGTGTCAAAGCAATATAATTCCCTGTTTTCATGCTTTTGACCTCCTAATGGTATGATCAACAGATATATCTGTATCCATAGTATTCCTTGTCTTTTAAATTTTATGAAAAAAGTTTTTCAACTGTGTTGGCAAAATCTACCCCTTTGAGATTTCCCACAGCAGAATAGCTCATTTTGGGGTTCGCAAAAACCAGTTCTGCCACTTCCGCCAAATCTTTTTGCGTCACTGCTTCTATTTTTTCAATGACTTCTTCCATTTCCTGCACCTTGCCCCGCAGGAGCATCGCAGAACCTGCCGCTGTCATACGGTTCAATGTGCTTTCAGAACCGATGATGAAATTGCTGATCATCTGCTCTTTTGTTACATTGAGAATTTTTTCGGAAATGCCTTCTTTCCGTACTGCCGCGATTTCTGCCGCAATGCCTTTATATACTGCCTCTGCCTGAGAGGGGTTCATGCTGGCATAAATGGAAAAAAGTCCCGTATCCGCAAAAGCGGTGGTGTAGCTGTAAATGGAATAAGTCAATCCCTGTTCCTCACGGATTTTCTGGAACAAACGAGAGCTCATGCCGCCGCCAAAAACCGTATTGAATATGGCCATGGCGTATTTCAGGGGATGTTCTCGTTCCAGTCCTTCAAAAGCAATGCATGTATGGAGCTGTTCCACATCTTTTTTCTTCTGAATCCATGACTGGTGGTAAGAAGCCTTTGTTTCCAAAGGACCATACGGCGCTTTTGCCTGCCATCTGCCAAAGTAATGGTTCAGCATCTCCAGCATTTCTTCCCGTTTGAAGTTTCCTGCCACAGAAAGCACCATATTTTCTGTATGATAATTCTTTTCATAATAAGCGCGGATTTTTGCCGCATCCAGATTGCCGATGGTTTCTTCTGTTCCCAGAATGGGCATACCCAGACTGCTTTCCCGCCAAATGCTGTCCTGCAAGCAGTCGTGAACCAGTTCCTCCGGCGCGTCATCATACATATAGATTTCTTCTGTAATGACATTCCGTTCCTTATCCACTTCTTCCTGCGAAAAAGCCGGATGAAGGAGCATATCACTCATAACTTCCATGGCTTGTTTCACATGCTTGTCCAGCACACGGGTATGATAACAAGTATATTCTTTTGTAGTATAGGCGTTGATCTGCCCGCCCAATGCGTCCATTTCCTCTGCAATCTGCCTTGCAGAGCGGTTTTCTGTTCCTTTGAACATCATATGTTCAATATAATGGGAAACGCCGTTTTCCTCGGGACGCTCGTTTCTTGTTCCGTTTTTCACCCAGATACCAAAGGAAATACTGCGGACATAGCCGATTTCCTCCAGCACCACCTGTATTCCGTTTTCTAATTTTTCTATGGTCAGCATCATTCTTCCCTGCTTTCCCTGTGGTTTTTTGTTAGGATATTCCATTCTGAAAAAAATATACGTCAAATGGTTCTGTTATCGCATACTTCTCTATGTTACAGTATATCAAAATGCCTTTGCTTCCGCTACCTCTTTTTCCCTTTCATAAAAAAATGGATAAAACAGAGTTACCTCTGCTTTTGGGGCATCTTCATAAGAAAACAAAGAAAGCTGAAATCCTTATGATAGAGGATTTCAGCTTTCTGATTCTTACTGAGATTTTGTTTTGTATGTTTTCTTCTGAAGACAGCCATCGCAATTCCCCTTAAGAAATCAAGAAAAAGGAAAAACAATGTTTTCTTAAGGAGAATTTGCTTGATCCATTTTAATTTTTATTTGGATTGCAAATTAATATCTTTCCAGAACGCTTTTTTCGGAATCAGGTGTTTCGTCCTGTACCAGAGCGTCTTTCATGGAGAAGTTCAGTCTGCCCTGTTTGTCGATTTCTGTCAGTTTTACCATAACTTCATCGCCAGGTGCTACAACGTCTTCTACTTTTGCAACTCTCTTGTTTGCCATTTTGGAGATATGAATCAGACCTTCTTTGCCGGGTGCGATTTCTACGAAAGCACCGAATGTCATCAGTCTTGTGATGGTGCCTTTGTAAACCTTACCGGGTTCGGGATCGCTGACAATGGCGTTGATCATATCCATTGCACGCTGCATGTCTGCGGGATCTGTACCTTTGATGAAGATCTTGCCATCATCTTCTGTATCGATTTCACAATTTGTTTCTTCGATAATCTTTTTGATGACTTTACCTCTTGTACCGATAACTTCTGCAATCTTATCCACGTCGATCTGCATAGTTGCAATCTTAGGTGCATATTTGGACAGTTCTTTTCTGGGTTCGGGAATTGCTTTCAGCATAACTTCGTTGAGGATATATTCTCTTGCTCTGCCTGTCTGTGCAAAAGCCTGTTCGATCATTTCGAATGTCAGACCTTTGATCTTCATATCCATCTGGATAGCTGTGATACCTTCGGAAGTACCAGCTACTTTAAAGTCCATATCGCCGAAGAAGTCTTCTACACCCTGGATGTCTGTGATTTCGATGAAGTCATCATCGCTGTCGCCTGTTACCAGACCAACGGAGATACCAGCAACGGGGCGTTTAATGGGTACGCCTGCTGCCATCAGGGACAGTGTGGAACCACAGATGGAAGCCTGAGATGTGGAACCATTGGAGCTGAGGATATCGGAAACCAGACGGATTGCATAAGGGAATTCTTCTTCGCTGGGGATAACGGGCAGCAGTGCTCTTTCACCCAGTGCGCCGTGACCGATTTCACGTCTGCCGGGACCTCTGGAAGTTTTTGCTTCACCTACAGAGAAACCGGGGAAGTTATAGTGGTGAATGTAGCGTTTGCCTGTTTCGTTTGCATCCAGACCATCCAGACGCTGACCTTCGCTGATAGCGCCCAGTGTGGTTACTGTCAGAGCCTGTGTCTGTCCTCTGGAGAACAGAGCGGAACCATGCACGCGAGGCAGTACGTCTACTTCTGCGCTCAGAGGTCTGATTTCTTCGATGCCACGGCCGTCGGGACGTTTGTGTTCTCTCAGAATCATTCTTCTAACAGTCATTTTTTCGAATTTGTAGATGATTTCGTCTACCAGAGCTGCAATGTCTGTATCTTCTTCGGAAATTTCTGTCAGAGCTTCTGTCAGCTGTTCCAGAACTTCTTCTGTGATGACTTTGATTTTTGCGTCACGGTCCTGTTTCAGTTCTGCAAAAACAGCTTCTTCCATTCTTGCGTCTGTGATATATTCTGTTACCAATTTGTAAGCATCTTCGGGAATCACATGTTCTGTGTAAGGTGCTTTTTCTTTGCCTTCTTTTGCTGTGATTTCCTGAATGAATTTTACAACTTCCAGGTTGGTGTCGAATGCCAGATGGATGGCTTCCATCATCAGTGCGTCAGGGATTTCGTCTGCGCCTGCTTCGATCATCATAACTTTATCTTCTTTGGAAGATACGGTCAGTGTCAGTCTTGTTTTTTCTCTCTGTTCTGCTGTGGGGTTAACCACCAGTTCGCCATCCACATAACCGATGCTTACGGAAGAAACGGGATCTGTGAAAGGAATATCGGAAATGTTCAGCGCCAGAGATGCGCCAATCATTGCTACTACTTCAGGAGAGCAGTCCTGGTCTACGGACATAACTGTTGCAACGATAGCTACGTCGTTTCTGTAATCCTTAGGGAACAGAGGACGCAGAGGTCTGTCAATACATCTAGCTGTCAGGATTGCTTTTTCGGAAGGTCTGCCTTCTCTTTTGATAAAACCGCCGGGGATTTTACCTACGGAATACAGTCTTTCTTCGTAATCAATGCTCAGAGGGAAGAAGTCAATGCCGTCTCTGGGCTTTTCGGATGCAGTTGCAGTAACCAGTACAGTGGTATCGCCGTAACGCAGCAATACAGCGCCGTTAGCCTGTTCTGCTACTCTGCCGATTTCAGCTGTCAATGTTCTGCCTGCCAGTTCCATGGAATAGGTTCTAAACATGTTCATTCTCCTTTTCTGTCTGTTTTTCTCCTGCACCATAGATCTTCAACTTCAAAAACATGGTCGTCCATATTTGCAAAGTTGGAAATCTATAGTGCAACCTTCTTTGTTTTTGTTTGATAGAAGAAAAGAGAGGAAAAACGTCCTCTCTTTTCCTAATCTTTTGGTTTGTGTCTTACTTTCTCAGACCCAGTTCTGCAATGATTGCACGGTATCTTTCGATATCCAGTTCTTTCAGGTAGTTCAGCAGACCTCTTCTCTGACCAACCATTTTCAGCAGACCACGTCTGGAGTGGTGATCTTTCTTGTGGCTTTTCAGGTGGTCTGTCAGCAGAGTGATTCTTGCTGTCAGCAGAGCGATCTGAACTTCGGGAGAACCTGTGTCGTTAGGTGTTCTGCCGTATTTTGCGATAATTTCCTGTTTGTTGATTGTTGCCATGATTTTTGGCCTCCTTAAAAATATTTATTCTTGCAACCCCTAGAACTAAGTGAAGGTCGGAGCGTCCTGTCACTGAGTCCTGGTTTTACAGCGTTCTCATTTTATCATACTATATGCCCCTTTGCAAGAGCAAAGGCTTGATTTCTTGCGATTTTTTCGTTTTTTCAGCTGGTTTGGGCTGATTTTTCCGTCTTTTTCTTGGGTTCATAACGGAACTGTGACATGAGCACTGCCACAAATACCACCGCGAAGCCCACTGCCATTCTTGGTGTTACTTCTTCATGGTACAGCAGTACAGAGAAGACAACCCCGAAAACAGATTCCAGACTCAGCAGAATGGTACCCACTGCCGCGTCTGTATGCTTCAGACCATACGCCTGCAGGAACAGGCAAAGAGCTGTGGAAAGCAGTGCCAGATACATGACATTTCCCATGGCGCCCATGGAAACGGTCTCCGGCATGCCGCCTGTCAGAAGTGTACCAATCCAGCCGATGACCGCAGAGAATGTAATCTGCATGGTGGTCAGCAGAATGGGGTCTCTGCCCTTGGAAAACCATGCCACTGCTGTCAGGTCACAGGCGTAAATGACGCCGCAGACCAGTGTCACCACGTCCCCCGGCAGCATGGTCATATCCCCGTTGAGAGAAATGAGCCCAATCCCTGCCAAACAGAAGACTGCCGCAATGACATGATTGCGCTGAGGACGTTCCTTGGAAACGAACCAGTAGAAAAATGGCACGATAACGCAGTAAACCGCCGTTAAGAAGGCGCTTTTGCCCGGTGTGGTACCCATGGCAAGGGCAACGGTCTGCACAGCTGTGGCCGTCCCCATGGTCAAGCCTGTGATGATACCGCCAAGCAAATACCCCTTATCCAGTCTGCCCCATTTTTTGTAGGTAATGACCCAAAGCACCACTGCCGCAATGGTAAATCTTGCCGCTGTGATAAACCAGCCGGAAAGTTCCTCTGTAGCAAATTTCTGAAAAACGAAGGCGCTCCCCCAGATGATAGCTGTCAGAAGCAGCAGCAGATGGGCCCGTGTTCTTTTATTCTCTAACATGATGTTACCTCATATCATTTTATCTGTCTGTATGTGATTATTTTTCTTCTTCCGCTTTCCAGTGTTCATATTCCGCAGAAGCGAAATATGCTCTGGTCTGTTCCGCATTGATGGCAATCTGTGCCTGCAATTCGTCTACGCTTTCGAATTTCTTTTCACTGCGCAGGAATTTATAGAAGAAAATCTGCAATTCTTCGCCGTAAATCATTTTGTTGAAGTCAAACAGATAAGTTTCCACAATCTTCTGTGTGCCGTTTACCGTAGGGTTTTTGCCGATATTGGTCACACCGTAGTAATACTTGCCTTCATACAGTGTTTTTGTGGCATACACCCCGTTGGGAGGGAACAGCTTCAAGGGATGGGCTTCGATATTCACCGTAGGGAAACCGATGGTACGACCCAGTTTTTTCCCTTCTTTTACAGTACCCAGAATGAAATAAGGCACTGTCAGCATGGTGTTGGCGCTTTCCAAATCCTTGTCGATGAGGCACTGACGGATACGGGAACTGCTGACCCGTTCGCCTTCATACTGCACAGAAGGCACCGCAATGACTTTCACGCCGTGTTCTTCCCCTAAACGGCGGAGCATTTCATAATTGCCTGCCCGATTGCTGCCGAAATGATAGTTTTCCCCTACCACCAGCACTTTGCACTTCATGCGTTCAAAGAGCAGTTTTACGGCAAAATCATAAGCAGACATGGAAGCAAATTCCTCGTCAAAAGGATATTCGATATACGTATCCACGCCCATCTTTTCCATGGTAAAGAGCTTTTCAGAGGGCGCCATAATCAGGGCAAAATCCTCTTTTTTCTTGAATACCAGCATAGGATGAGGAGAAAAGGAAAATACAACACTTTCCAGATTTTCCTCTGCCGCAAATTCTTTTGTCAGTTGAATCAGGGCACGGTGACCCAGATGCAGCCCGTCAAAGTTCCCCAGCGTAATGGCTGTGGGTCTGCTGCGGTCTACCTGCCCGTCTGTAATATGTTCCATTTCGATACTCCTTTAAATCAACATCTTAAATGGTTTGATATAAAAGCCTTCTTCGTCCCGTACTTCATACAGTCCCACCAAATGGTGTTCACTGTCAAAGACAGCGGCGATGTCACCTGCTGTCAGTTCTTTTTCCGCCTCATAAAACTTGGCGTAAACTCTGCCGCCGTTATACAGCATCTTTGTGGACTTCGGAGAAACGATGATTTTCGGGAAATCGGACAATGCCGCTTCCATGGACAGGAACGCTTCTTCCTGCCGTCCTTCGTCTGCCATTGTCTGCAATTCTCCCAGTGTGATGGCATCTTCCAGCGCAAAACTTCCGGTACGGGTGCGGGTCAGTTCTGCCATATGGGCGCCGCAGCCCAAAGCCTTGCCAATGTCACTGCAAAGGGTACGGATATAAGTCCCTTTGGAGCAGTCCACATCTATTTCAAAGCGGTCAGGAGGCAGAAATCTTACGATATTGATGGCAAAAATCGTAATAGTTCTTGCTTTACGCTCGATTTCCTTTCCTTCCCGCGCCAGTTCATACAATTTCTTGCCGTTGACCTTGATGGCGGAATACATGGGCGGAATCTGTTTCTGTTCCCCCACAAATCCGGCTACTGCCTGTCTGATTTTTTCCTCATCAAAATCCACAGGTTTTTCTTCCAGCACTTCACCTGCCGCATCTTCCGTTGTGGTGGTGATGCCCAGCCGCACCATGGCACGGTAACGCTTTTTCCCATCCATGATGATGTCTGCCAGTTTTGTGGCTTTACCTACGCAAACAGGCAGTACGCCTTCTGCGTCTGGGTCTAAGGTACCTGTATGCCCCACTTTCTTTGTGTGGAGGATACGGCGTACCACAGCCACTACGTCATGGGAGGTAAATCCCTTTTCCTTTCGGATATTCAAAATACCGTCCAAGTGATTCCCTCCTTACAGCATTTTTTCGATTTCTGCCAGCACCATTTCTTTTGCTTTGTCAATGGGTGCCGCAATGGTACAGCCTGCCGCTTTCACATGACCGCCGCCGCCGAATTTCTGTGCCAATGCGCAGACATCTCTGCCGTCAGCGCCACGGAAGCTTGCTTTGACTTCTGTTTCTGTCTTTTCATAAAGGAAACATGCCACTTCTGCCCCCTGCACGCCTTTGAGGTAATTGATGATGGCGTCCAGTTCTTTATTGGTGCCGTTGCAGGCAGCAATTTCCGCAGAAGTGATGGTAGCACATACTACTTTGCCGTCAAAATACAGTTTGGCGTTTTCCAGAGCCTGTCCCATGATTTTCATTTCGGAAAAACTGCGGCTGTCGAAAAAGCGGTTATAAATATCTGTAAAAGGAATCCCTGTTTCCATCAAAGCCCCTGTCACACGCATGGTGTTAGGGGATGTGGAAGAATGACGGAAGCCGCCGGTGTCATAAATGAGCCCAGCATAAAGCCCTGCCGCCATGTCTTTATCTACAGGGTAATTTCCTTCCAGAAAACCGTATACGATTTCAGATGTGGAAGAAGATGCACCTTCCACATAATTATACTGACCGTAATAAGTATTGCTGCTGTGGTGGTCGATATTGATGGTCACATCTGCCTGATGGAACCAATCCCCTGCAGCCCCCAGACGACCTTCGTCGCCGCAGTCCAGTGCCAGAAACAGGTCAGCTTTTGCCGCTGCTTCTTTCACCAGATGCTTACCGGGAATCACATCATACTTAGGTGCATAATGCTCCAGCAGTACGGTCACATCCTTACCGGCTTTTTCCAGTGCCAGCCCGAAAGCAAGGCAAGCCCCGATGGCGTCGCCGTCGGGATTGGTATGCCCTGCAATCTGAATGGTCTTTGCCTGTGCAATTTTTTCCAGAATTTCCTGTTTTGTATTATTCTGCATCTTTCTGCACTTCTCTTTCCTCACGGTCTTTGGCAATCTGCGCCATAAGCTGTTCCATACGAACGGCATATTCCGCAGATTCGTCCAGTTTGAAAATCAGTTCCGGTGTCAGACGCAGATTTACACGTTCTGCCACCAGATGGCGGATGAAACCGGAAGCATTTTTCAGACCTTTCATCACGCTTGCTTTCTGGTTTTCATCCCCCAGCACAGATACATATACTTTGCAGTATTTCAAATCCTGAGTGGTATCCACACGCACTACGCTGGTCATAGCGCCGATGCGAGGGTCTTTCAATTCTCCCCGTACAATCTGAGAGATTTCCTTGAAAACTTCGTCATTGATACGGGAAATTCTTGTATTGTTCTTCATATATTTCTCACCTGCTTATCTAGGTACTTCTACCATGGTATAGGCTTCGATCCAGTCGCCTTCTTTCACGTCGTTGAACTTCTTGAATACCAGACCGCATTCATAACCAGCAGCAACTTCTTTTACGTCGTCTTTGAAACGTTTCAAGCTTTCCAGATCGCCTTCGTAAACAACAACGCCATCACGGATGATACGAACCTGGCAGTTTCTTACGAACTTACCGTCTTTGACATAGCTGCCGGCAATAGTACCAACACCGGAAGCTTTGAACAGCTGACGTACTTCCGCATGACCCAGTACCTGTTCTTCGAATACGGGGTCCAGCAGACCTTTCATAGCAGCTGTGATGTCTTCGATAGCGTTGTAGATGACACGGTACAGACGAACGTCAACTTTTTCTTCATCTGCAAATGCTTTTGCAGCGGGTTCGGGACGTACGTTGAAGCCGATGATGATGGCGTTGGATGCGGAAGCCAGCATAACGTCGCTTTCTGTGATAGCGCCAACACCGCCGTGGATGATACGTACACGTACTTCTTCGTTGGACAGTCTTTCCAGACTCTGACGAACAGCTTCTACAGAGCCCTGTACGTCTGCTTTTACAACGATGTTCAGTTCTTTCATGTTACCGCTCTGAATCTGAGAGAACAGGTCGTCCAGAGATACTTTCTGGGGTGTTTCTTTGATCATGTTTTCTCTGTTCTTCGCGATGATGCTTTCAGCAACCTGTCTTGCCTGTTTATCATTTTCTGCTACATAGAAGCTGTCACCTGCGGAAGGCACTTCAGACAGACCCAAGATTTCTACGGGAGTGGAAGGACCTGCTTTTTTCACACGTCTGCCCTTATCGTCAGTCATGGCACGAATCTTACCATAAGCCGCACCTGCAACGATGGGGTCACCTACCTGCAAAGTACCGTTCTGTACCAGTACAGTTGCAACGGGGCCTCTGCCTTTATCCAGCTGTGCTTCTACAATAGCACCTCTTGCATTTCTGTTGGGGTTTGCTTTCAGTTCTTTCATTTCTGCTACCAGAATGATCATTTCCAGCAGAGAATCCAGACCTTCTTTTGTCACTGCGGAAACAGGTACACAGATAGTCTGACCGCCCCAGTCTTCTGCTACCAGACCATATTCTACCAGTTCCTGTTTTACACGGTCAGGGTTTGCGGAGGGTTTATCCATTTTGTTGATGGCAACGATGATTTCAACGCCTGCTGCCTTAGCATGGTTGATAGCTTCTACTGTCTGAGGCATAACACCGTCGTCTGCCGCTACAACCAGGATGGCGATATCTGTGATCTGTGCACCACGCATACGCATTGCTGTAAATGCTTCGTGACCGGGTGTATCCAGGAAAGTGATGGGTTTGCCATCAATCTGTACAGTGTAAGCACCAATGTGCTGTGTAATACCGCCGGCTTCGCCTTTTGTTACGTTACTGTGACGGATAGCATCCAGCAGGGATGTTTTACCGTGGTCAACGTGACCCATAACAACAACAACGGGAGGTCTTTCTTTCAGATCTTTTTCGTCGTCTTCTTCCTCTGCGAAAACGGTTTCCAGAATGTCTTTTTCTTCTTCCTGTTCCAGAATGACATTGTAGTCTTCTGCAATGGCAGCAGCTGTATCAAAGTCCAGTGTTGCGTTGATGTTCAGCATCTGACCTTTTTTCATCAGTGCCATTACCAGATCGGAACCTTTTTTGCCCAGCACTTCTGCCAGTTCTTTCACGCTGATGGAAGCGGGAATGGATTTGATTACAGGTTCTGCTGCTTTTTCAGCTGCTTCCAGCGCTTCCAGTTCTGCCATGAGCGCTGCTTCTTCTTCCATTTCACGTCTTCTGCGTTCCAGAGGGTTTTCTCTGGGTTTCTGGTCTTTTTTGCCTTTGCCTTTTTTATCTTTTTTGCCCTGATTCTGGTTGTTCTGGGCGTTGTTGTTCTGGTTTTTATTCTGGTTGTTTTTGTTCTGATTGTTATTATTCTGCGGGTTCTTGCCGTCCTGCGCTTTTTTGTTTTCGCCCTTATTTCTGTTATCCTGTCTGGGAGCATCTTTCTGCTGATTTCCCTTATGCTGTTCTTTTGCTTCCTGCTTGGGAGCTTCTTTTTTGGGCTCTTCCGCTTTCTGTGCAGGCTGATACAGCTTTCTGATCTTGTCCGCATCGCTTTCCTCGATCATGCTCATATGGCTGTTTGCTTCCATACCTACACTCTTCATTTTTTCCATCAGTTCTTTATTGGCTACGCCCAACTGCTTTGCCAGTTCATAAATTCGCATTTTTGACATTCGCCGCACCTCTTCTTTCTCTTACATCTATTCCAAATCCTTTACTCTGCGTTTTCTGCCGTCTGTGCAAGCTGCTGCAGTTTTGCCGCAAATCCCGCTTCTGTCACAACCAGTACCGCACGGATTTCCTCGCCGACAGCTCTGCCTAAATCTGCCTTTGTTCCCAGTTCCAAAATCGGAACTTCATAAAACGATGCAGAGTTATGAAATTTTTTCTTTGTATTTGCCGATGCATCTCCTGCCACAATGACAAGACATGCCTTTTTGCCGCGTATAGCTTCCTCTGCCGCCACTTCGCCGCCTGCCACTTTATTGGCCCGCTTGCAAAGTCCCAGCAGGGAATAAAACTTACGCATGATTTTCTTCTCCTTCCAGCTGTGCCAACAGGGCTTCATATACGTCCTTGGGCACAGGTGCCTTGAAGGAGCGTTCCAGACCTTTGGACTTCTGCGCCTTTGCCAGACATTCCGTATTGGGGCAAATATATGCGCCCCGTCCCGGTTTCTTGCCTGTACGGTCCAGAGAAAATTCGCCTGCATCGTTGCGCACGATGCGGATCAATTCCCGTTTGTCCTTCATTTCCTGACAGCCGGTACATTTTCTGAGGGGGACTTTCCGTTGTTTCATCATGATGCCGCCTCCTCTATGCTTACGCTTCTTCCTGTGTTTCTTCTACAACAGTTTCTTCTGCTGCTGTTTCCACGGCTTCTGCGGATTCTTCCATGATTTCTGTCATTTCTTCTGCTGCATCTTCTGTTTCTTCTACAGGATCTTCAGCCAGGAAGTTTGTTTCTCTTGCCTGTGTTTCGCTCTTGATGTCGATTCTCCAGCCTGTCAGTTTTGCAGACAGTCTTGCGTTCTGACCTTCTTTACCGATGGCCAGAGACAGCTGATGATCAGGCACAACGATTTTTGCGCTCTGTTCTGCTTCGTTGATGGCAACTGCCAGAACTTTGGAAGGGCTCAGAGCCGCAGCGATAAATTCCTTAGGATCTTCGCTCCAGTTGATAACGTCAATCTTTTCGCCGCCCAGTTCGTTTACGATCACGTTTACGCGGTAGCCGTTCTGACCAACGCATGCGCCCAGAGCGTCCACGTTTTCGTCTTTGGAGTAAACAGCGATTTTTGTTCTGCTGCCTGCTTCTCTGGCAATGCTCTTGATTTCTACAGTACCGTCATGTACTTCAGGCACTTCCTGTTCAAAGAGACGTTTTACCAGTTCGGGATGTGTTCTGGAAACATAAATCTGAGGACCCTTTGGTGTCTGTTTTACTTCCAGCACATATACTTTGATGCGGTCCATGAAATTATACTGTTCGCCGGGAATCTGTTCATTGGCAGCCAGCACCGCATCAATTTTGCCCATCTGTACGATGATGTTTCTTCTTTCTTTTCTCTGTACAATAGCGGTCACTACTTCACGTTCTTTTGTGATGTACTGATTGTAGAGAATTTCTCTTTCCGCTTCTCTGAATTTCTGTACAACTACCTGTTTTGCTGTCTGGGCAGCCACACGGCCGAAGTCTCTGGGTGTTACTTCCAGATCTACAGTGTCACCAATCTGGTAGCTGGGGTTCAGAATTCTTGCAGCCATCAGGTCGATTTCGTTCTGTTCGTCCATAACTTCTTCCACAACTTCGCGCTGTGCGTAGCAGGCAACGTTGCCTGTTTCTCTGTCGATGACAACTTTGATGTTCTGGTTAGAACCAAAGTTCTTTTTGCAAGCGGAAACCAGAGATGCTTCAATGGCTTCAAAAATAATTTCCTTGTCGATGCCTTTTTCTTTTTCAATCAAATGCAGTGCTTCGATAAATTCTGCTCTATCCATCTTTTTCTATTCCTCCCTTATCCTCAGAAAATAACAGCCAACCGCACATCAGCGGTATCTTTTTGCACAAATTCGCGAACAGTGCCGTCTTCTTCTTCCAAAGAAATAACGCCGTCGTTCAGTCCCAGCAGTTTGCCCTGGAACTGTTTCTGTCCGTCTACAGCCTTATAGAGCTTTACATCAATGATTTCTCCCTGGAATCTAATGAAATCCGCATCCTTTTTCAGGGGACGGTCGATACCGGGAGAGCTTACTTCCAGCACATAAGCCTGTTCGATGGGGTCCTTTTCATCCAGCTTTGCTTCCAGCGCACGGCTGACAGCTTCGCAGTCATCAATGGAAACGCCGCCTTCTTTGTCGATATACACACGCAGATACCAGTTCGCGCCTTCCTTTACAAATTCCAAATCCACCAGTTCCAGACCTCTTTCTGCCACAATGGGTTCCAGAAGAGGCAGTACTTTCTTTTCTGTATTGCTCTTTGCCATTTTTTCACCTCGTATATATTTTTGCCTAAGCAACAACAAAGAGTGGGCTTTCACCCACTCTTTTCTCTGCCATTTCCGCTTGTTACTGTTGTTAGTATACCATTTTTTCGTACCTTATGCAAGCATTTTTCCTTTATTTCCCGAAAAATCAAGGAATTTGGCTATGGCAGAAAAAAACATTCTCTATTGTTTCTCAGCTACTCCCTGTGATATGATAGAAGGGCAAAAAGGAGGGTTCATTCTTGAAGAGACATGATATTTTCACCATACACGCAGCACCTTTTTACGCTTACCGCAAGCAGGTGATTCTGCGTCAGGCACAAAAACTGAAACAGGTTTTTCCTGATTTTGAAATATTATATTCCATCAAAACCAATCCATTCTTCCCCATTTTGCAGACCATTTCCGAATTCGGTCTGGGGGCTGATGCCGCTTCTGCCAAAGAAGTATCAGAAAGCCGCCGGGCAGGGATTCCTTCTGAGCGGATTTATTTTTCCGCTCCCGGCAAAACACGGGATGAATTGGAAGACGTCATTGGACGCTGCCACATCATTGCGGACAGCTTCCACGAACTTGATTTATGCAATCGTCTGGCACAGGAAAAACATGCTGTCCTGCCTATCGGCATCCGCATCAATCCGGCTTTTTCCATGGAAGGAACTGAGGGGGGCCCTTCCCAGTTCGGCATTGATGAGGAACAGCTTCTTTCTTCCCATGCATTTGACGATTTCCCTGCCCTGCGTCCTACGGGCATTCACGTACATATCCAGTCACAGATTCTGGATGCAGACCAGCTGACAGCATACTATGCCCATGTACTGACATTGGCTCTGCGACTGGAACACCTTTGGGACACCAAATTTTCTTACATCAATTTCGGCAGTGGCTTAGGCATTGTCTATGATCCTGATACCCAAAAACCGCTGGATTTAGATGCCCTGCAAAGAAAGATATCTACTGTCTTTGATGCATTTCGTCCTCGTTTGCAGGCAAAATTCCTGCTGGAAAGCGGACGTTTTCTGGTGGGCGAAAGTGGTGTTTATGTAACAGAAATCATGGATATCAAAATTTCCCGGGGCAAAACATACTACATTGTAAAAAATGGCACCAACGGCTTTTTCCGTCCTGTCATGAAAGAATTGATGACAAAAGACCAGCATACACCAGCACCGGCAGAACCTTTCTACACCTGTCCAAACATTTCTCAGGTGACACTGTTGGCTGACCGGGAAGGCACAGAAACCGTAGACATCGTAGGTGGTCTGTGCAGCCGTTATGACTTGCTGGCATCCAATGTGACACTTCCCAGAGCAGAAGTGGGCGACCGTCTGTTGTTTACAAACGCCGGCAGTTACGGTTATACCCTTTCCCCTTTGCTCTTTGGCTCTCAAACACCGCCGGATCAGCTTTGGCTGGAACATGAAATAGACATCTAATTACAGTAAAAGACACACCAGATAAAAACAAGTCTGACCATTCTCATATAGCCGACATCCTTGAAACAAAAAGGATGCCGGCTATATTTTTTGCCGGATTTTATTAAACTATTTTTCTGATGAAAACAAAAAAGCAGAGAGAATTTTGTAAATCCTCTCTGCATCATTTGCGTATACTGTTTTTTGTATTTATATGGTTGGCCTTACGAATCGTTCTTACAGTACTTTGTTCAGGAAATCCTGTGTTCTCTTGTTTTTGGGATTACCGAAAACTTCTTCCGGTGTTCCTTCTTCTACGATGTAACCGCCGTCCATAAATACGACACGGTCTGCAACTTCACGAGCAAAGCCCATTTCGTGTGTAACGACCACCATGGTCATACCTTCTGCAGCCAACTGCTTCATAACTTCCAGTACTTCCCCTACCATTTCAGGGTCAAGAGCGGAAGTAGGTTCGTCAAAGAGCATGATATCCGGTTCCATTGCCAGTGCACGGGCAATGGCTACACGCTGCTGCTGACCACCGGAAAGGCTTGCAGGATATACATCTGCTTTTTCCAGCAGACCTACACGTTCCAGCAATCTTTTTGCTTTTTCTTCCGCCTGTTCCTTTGTCATACGTTTTCTGTCTACAGGTGCCAGCATGATGTTCTGGATAACAGACAGATGAGGGAACAGATTGAACTGCTGGAATACCATACCGATGTTTTCACGGATCTTATTGATGTCAGAAGTTTTTGCCATCAAATCGTAATCGTCTACGATGATCACACCACCAGTGGGTTCTTCCAGTTTATTCAGGCAGCGCAGGAATGTACTTTTCCCGGAGCCGGAAGGTCCAATCAGGCAAACCACTTCGCCTTCTTTGACTTCCATATTGATGTCCTTGAGAACCTCCAGACTGCCAAAGTTTTTCTTCAGGTTTTCAACTTTTACCTTAATCAATTTGCCAGCCTCCTCTCAAGCAGTTTGAACAGTTTTGTCAAAATAACAACCAGTACATAATACCAGATTGCAACAACGGCATAGGTTTCAAAACCGCGGAAGTTACCAGAAACAATCTGGTTACTCTGACGCATCAATTCTGCTACACCGATTACAGACAGGATAGATGTATCCTTCAGTGTGATGATGAACTGGTTTGTTACAGAAGGAATAACGATACGGAACGCCTGTGGCAGAATGACTTTACGCATAGCCACACCATGGGGCAGACCCAAGCTGCGTGCCGCTTCCATCTGACCTTTGTTGATTGCTTTAATACCGCTTCTGAAGATTTCAGACAAATACGCACCGGCATTAAGCATCAATACGATGATGGACGCACTGAAAGAAGAAATTCTAAATCCCAGTGCACCAGTGATACCAAAATAGATAAACATAGCCTGAACCATCAAAGGCGTACCACGAATAATACTCAGGTAGGCGCCAGAAAGTTTGTTCAGGACTTTGACCTTGGAAATAGAGAAGAAGCAGGAAATCAAACCTACCACAATCCCTAAGATCAAGGAACAAACTGTCATACCAGCCGTCATTTTCAGCCCTTCAAACAATCTGGGGGCGATGGATACGGCATAGTTTATAAAATTAAGTATTGCATTAAAAAACTCACCCATAAGGCACTTCTCCCAACTAAATTACAAAAAATTTTTCGGATATTTCTATCCAATGGCGCAAGCCTCGGCAAAAGCCGGGGCTTGGTCAAAAGCATTCATTATTCCTGAATGTATGTTGCCAGAATTTCGTCATATTTGCCGCTTTCTTTCAGGTTAGCAAGACCAGCGTTGAACATTTCCAGCAGTTCAGCGTTTTCACCTTTGTTTACAGCAAAACCATAGGAGCTGCCCTGTTCTTTTTCTGTTACCATTTTCAGGCCAACACCCTGTGTGATTGCATAACCCATTACAGGATAGTCTTCGAAACAAGCAACGGAGTTACCTGCGTTAACATCCATGTACATAGCGTTGGAGTCATCGAATGTTACTGTTGTGAAACCATACTGATCTTTGATGGATTCAGCAAATGCCTGACCTTCTGTACCGATTTTAACTGCTACTTTCTGGCCAGCCAGATCTTCATAGCTCTTGATTGTTTCGTTGTCAGCTTTTACGCCCATAACAACGCCGCTGTCGAAGTAGGGTTCAGAGAAATCGAATTTTTCTTTTCTTTCATCTGTGATGCTCATACCAGCGATAACGCCGTCAACCTGACCAGCTTCCAGAGCCTGTACTGCTGCGTTGAAGCCCAGAGAGTTGAATTCTACATTGAAGCCCTGATCTTCTGCGATTGCGTTCATCAGGTCGATGTCGATACCTACAAAGTCACCTGCATCTGTTGTGAATTCGAAAGGTGCAAATGTTGTATCTGTACCGATCACATAAGTTTTTCCGCTTTCGCCTTCTGCGGAATCAGTGCCGCCGCAAGCTGCCAAACCAAACACCATTGTCAGTGCCATTGCTGTTGCTGCAAATTTTTTGAATAAACTCATTGTAATTCCTCCCTTTTTACCTTTTTTGAAAACATATTTATGGTATGCCGCACGCCATCAGCGTACCGGCGCATATCAGTCTTTTTGATCCAGCATAGCTACCAGAGAGCTGGTTCCCAGGCGTTCTGCCCCAAGTTCCAGAAATTTTTCTGCGTCTGCAACACTTTTGATGCCGCCAGCCGCTTTGATCTTGGTACCGGGCTGTACATGCTTGGCAAACAGTTCCACATCTGCAAATGTGGCGCCGCCGCCGGCAAATCCTGTGCTTGTCTTGATGTATTCTGCCTCAGAACGGCTGACTACATCGCACATACGGATTTTTTCTTCCTCTGTCAGCAGACAGGTTTCTACAATCACTTTCAATATTCTGCCCTGACAGGCTTCTTTCACTGCATTGATTTCTTCCAGAACCTTCTGGTCTTTTCCATCTTTGACCCAGCCAATATTGATGACCATATCAATTTCATCTGAGCCCTTTGCGATGGCATCTTTTGTTTCTGCCACTTTTACTTCTGTGGTCTGATATCCATTGGGGAACCCAATGACAGTACAAACCGCCAGACGTCCTTTCAGATATGCTGCTGCATCCGCAACATAAGAAGGCGGGATACAAACAGACGCTGTTTTGTGGGATAATCCCTCGTCACAGATCCGCTGGATATCTGCCCATGTGGCACCCTGTTTCAGCATGGTGTGATCTACATGTGAAAGAATGAAATCCTTTTGCATATATACATCCTCTTTTCATCTGTTATACATACTCAGCCATTATAACACAAAATGAAACACACAACAATACAGAAAAATTTATCAATTTCCAAAACTTTTTTCTATAGATTCGCGATTATTATTAAAATTTCACATATTTTTATATCACCTTCGGTTTTGACCGAAAATTTCATCCTTTTTACAAATGCACAAATGTCGGTACTTTGAAAATCTTAACGTTTTGTTGATGCAAAAAATTTATGAATCCACCGTTTTTTTCCAAAATTCGCAATACTTCTGCATATAAACAGGAATTTATGAATAAAAATACACTCCATCCTTCCTGTACCATTTTCTTCTGTCACTGCACAAAAAAAGTGAAGAAAATGTCTCTTGAAAAAATTAAGGACATTTCTTCACTTTTTTTATTCCTTACAGATAGCTGTTTTCAAAAAAATTTTTTGTTTCCTGACCTTAGGCTTTCATCATTTCCTGTGCCATCTGCGCCATGACATCTTCTCCCAGATTACAATCATCTGCTGTCATGCTGTAAAACAGACCGCCGTCCTGCCAAGAATAGACTTCCATCACACTTTCCATCACTTCATCTGTGCCATAAGAAATGATCAATTCGCCGCTGGCTTCTTTTTCTTTGTCCTCTGCTGTCAGTTCATAGCCTTCCGGTACAAATTTGTACAGATGACTGCTGTAGCCTTCCCGCACTTCTTGCCCTGCATCCGCATAAGGATTGCCGTCCTGTGCAGTAACGACCAAGGTTTTGCCTTCTTTTTCATAAGACAGTGTCATCAGCCCATAAGGTGCACCTACATTATTGCCGTTTTCGTCCTGTCCGTATATTTCACCGGTACCGCCATCGACAAATGTGAAACCGTTGGAGAAGGATTCTACGGTTTTCATATCAAATCCTGCTTTTTCTTCCGCCTTTTCAATCTGTGCATAGCTTGTGATATCAACGGTGGTCTGCGCCTCTACGCCGCTGAAATGTACTGCCGCATAACAGGTAACAGATGCAAAACATACTACCGCAACAGCTGCGATTCTTTTTGCTGTAAATAATTTCATGGAAATTCTCTCCTTCCGTTCTCTTGACGCTGCTTCTCTTTTGATGCGTTCCAGCATCATGGGATTCATATTCAGCTGCTCTGTCCGTTTTTCCATAGCATGCTGAATCATTGCGTCCAATTCATCTCTTTTCATAAACCAGTTCCCCCTTCCGCTGTTCGTGTTCCTCTGCCAAAGCCTTCCGCAGACGACTTTTTGCCGCAAACAATCTGGATTTTACCGTTGCTTCCAAAGAAGATGTAATCTGTGCAATCTCCTTGATGGAAAAATCATTGAAATAATATAGAATCAATGTGGTTCGCTGCTTCTGCCCCAGACTGTTAATGGCGGCGTAAAGCTTTTCGTACATTGCCCGCTGTTCACTGGGATAAGTGTCAAATACCGGCGGCAGACCTTGCGCCCCTTCCGCCAGAATTTCTTCCGCAGGCATCAGCTTTTGTTTCTTTTTGGTCTGTTTCCAGGCACATCTGATGAGTGTCTTAAAAAACCACGATGAAAAGCAATATGGATTTTGCAGTTTTTCGATTTGCAGCAGACAAGTCACAAAAGCCTCCTGGGCAATATCCTCTGCCAGAGAAACCTCCCCGCATATCAGGGCAGCAGTGCGCACCGCTTTTTGCTCATAAGCAGCAAAAATTTCGTCAAAGGCTGCTGTGTTTCCCGCCTGCATCTGACGAACCAGAGCTGCCGTTTCTTCTATGGTCAAAGCCAAAGCCTCCTTTTTTCTTTCGTTTGACGCGTCTACTATATAGAGCGAATTTCTAAGAGAAAGGTTTGCTGTTTTTACATTTTTTTGAGAATTTCCAAAAGAAAATAACTCCCATCAAAATAAGATAGCCGGAATCCTTTACATTTCAAGGATTCCGGCTATTTTTATTTTCTTAATGAATCAGCCTTTCAATACCCGATTTTTCTTTTTTCACAGATATGAAAAACTTATTTCCAATATTCCACTGCGGATTTGAACAGTTTCATATCAAATTCGCCGGGTACGTTCTGGTACAAACCGTCAGCAATACGTTCGGAGTGACCCATCTTACCCAGTACACGACCATCGGGAGAAAGCAGACCTTCGATAGCGAAGGCAGAGCCGTTGGGGTTGTACTGAATGTCGTTTGTAGGATTGCCGTTCTGATCTACATACTGTGTGAGAATCTGGCCGTTTTCCGCCAACTGACGCAGCAGTGCTTCATCTGCCAACAGACGACCTTCGCCGTGAGAAATAGGCACGGTGAAGATATCACCAGGCTGTACGTTGGACAGCCAAGGAGATTTATTGGAAGCCACACGAGTGCGAACCAGTTTGGACTGGTGTCTGTGGATGGTGTTATATGTCAGTGTCGGGCATTTTTCATCGGTGTCGATGATTTTGCCGTAAGGCACCAGACCCAGTTTGATCAGTGCCTGGAAACCGTTACAAATACCACAAATCAGACCATCTCTGTCTTCCAGCAGTTTTGTCACAGCTTCTTTTACTTCAGGGTTTCTGAAGAATGCTGTGATGAATTTACCGGAGCCATCAGGTTCGTCACCGCCGGAGAAACCACCGGGGATGAAGATCATCTGGCTGTCGTTCAGTTTTTTCGCAAATGTTTCTACGGAGTTTGCGATACCAGCTGCGGAAAGGTTGTTGATAACGAAGATTTCCGCTTCTGCACCTGCACGTTCCATAGCTTTTGCGGAATCATATTCGCAGTTTGTGCCGGGAAATACAGGAATCAGAACCTTAGGTTTTGCGAACTGCAAACGAGGTTTTGCGAAGCTTTCTGCACGATATGTAAATGTAGGCAGTTCTTTTGCTTCTGTTTCGATGTTGCAGGAGTAAATAGGTTCCAGTTTACCTTCGTAAACATCGTACAGGTCAGCCAGTGCAATGGAAACGCCGTCTTTTGCGATAGCATTGCCGCCGGTTCTGCCCAGCAGAGTGCCAACTTCATCTTCGCCGTTCAGTTCCAGCACAAATGCGCCGTAAGCATAACCGAAGATGTCTTCTTTAGACAGACCATCTGCGTATGTGAAGCCGATGTCGTTACCCATTGCCATTTTCAGCACTGCTTCTGCTACGCCGCCGTATGTGGGTGTGTAAGCTGCACAAACCTTGCCAGCACGCATCAGATCGTTCACCTGTGCAAACAATGCTTTCAGGCTATCAGCTGTAGGCAGACCATTTTCATCGTAAACGGGTTTCAGCAGTACCACTTTATGATTTTCTCCTTTGAATTCGGGAGAGATGATATTTGCTACATTTTCTGTTGTTACAGCGAAAGAAACCAGTGTAGGAGGTACGTCGATGTGTTCAAAAGTACCGCTCATGGAGTCTTTACCGCCGATGGCAGCGATTTCCAGACCTTTCTGTGCCATAAATGCACCCAGCAGGGCTGCCATAGGTTTGCCCCAGCGTTTAGGGTCTTTCATGGGTTTTTCGAAGTATTCCTGGAAGGACAGGTATACATCTTCAAATTTCGCACCTGTTGCGATGAGTTTCGCAACGGATTCCACAACTGCCAGATATGCGCTGTGGTAAGGGCTCTTTTCTGCGATGAAAGGATTGTAGCCCCAAGCCATCAAAGAGCATGTTTTCGCGTCTGCTTTTTCCATGGAAACTTTGTTTACCATAGCCTGGATAGGTGTTCTCTGATTTTTGCCACCAAAAGGCATCAGGACGGTACCTGCACCGATGGTGGAGTCAAAGCGTTCAGACAGACCACGTTTGGAGCAAACGTTCAGGTCGCCAGCCAGATCCATGTAAGCTGCTTTGAAATCGTCTTTGATTTCTTTGTCATAGTTTTCGGGAGCCGCAGGTGTGATGTCGATATGTTTTTCCGCACCGTTGGAGTTCAGGAATTCACGAGAAATGTTGACGATCTTCTTATCGTTCCAGTACATTACCAGATAAGGATTTGCCTTTACTTCTGCGACTACAGTAGCTTCCAGGTTTTCTGCGTAAGCCAGTTCTTTGAAGCGTTCCACATCTTCTGCCGCAACAACAACTGCCATACGTTCCTGAGATTCACTGATTGCCAGTTCTGTGCCGTCCAGACCTTCATATTTCTTAGGAACAGCGTTCAGATTGATTTCCAAACCATCTGCCAGTTCCCCGATGGCAACGGATACACCGCCGGCACCAAAGTCATTACAACGTTTGATCAGGCGAGATGCTTCTGCGTTACGGAACAATCTCTGCAGTTTTCTTTCTTCGGGAGCGTTGCCTTTCTGTACTTCTGCGCCGCAGTTTTCCAGAGATTCCAGTGTATGGGATTTGGAGGAACCTGTTGCGCCGCCGCAGCCGTCACGACCGGTTCTGCCGCCCAGCAGAATAACGATATCGCCGTCTTCGGGACGTTCTCTGCGTACGTTTTCCGCAGGAGCCGCACCGATAACCGCACCAATTTCCATTCTCTTAGCCACATAGCCGTCGTGGTAGATTTCGTCTACCTGACCTGTTGCCAGACCGATCTGGTTACC
>NZ_CAJMDQ010000008.1 GCF_905212195.1 uncultured Anaerotignum sp.
GGCTTACGACGGTCCTTCATTGATCATCGCTTACGCTCCTTGTATCAACCACGGTCTGAAAGGCGGCATGAGCGGCGCTCAGAACGAAATCAAACGTGCAGTTGAAGCAGGTTACTGGCATATGTACAGATTCAACCCTACTCTGAAAGAAGAAGGCAAGAACCCCTTCACTCTGGATTCTAAAGAACCCACAGCAAGCTTCAGAGACTTCCTGCTGAGCGAAGTTCGTTACAGCGCACTGCAGAGAACATTCCCCGAAGTAGCGGAAGAACTGTTCGAACAGTCCGAAAAGAACGCAAAAGAAAGACTGGAAAACTACAAAAGACTGGCTAACCAGTAATCAGGTTTCACAGGATTTCAAAATGGAATAAAAACAGGCTTTGCCTGATGAAATGGAGAGATTTCCCGCAAGGGAAGTCTCTCTGTTTTTTTATGGTTCCTTTAGACAATGTTACAATTTTATTGAGATTGGAAAAATTGCTTTTTTCCAAAAGGAAAATAGTGTATACTCACAATATGGAAGTGAAGGAGGGGGTTATTGCATATGCGTCAAACGCTGAAAAACTGTAAGAGAATCGTCATTAAGGTGGGTACTGCAACCATTACCTATCCCAATGGCAGATTGAATTTGAAACGGATCGAAGAACTGGCATGGGTGCTGACAGACCTGCGCAATCGCGGTATGGATGTGGCACTGGTCACCAGCGGTGCCATTGGTGTAGGCGCTGTGCGTATGTCAATGCCTTCCCGTCCCACCATTACCCGGGAAAAACAGGCGGCGGCAGCAGTTGGTCAGGCAATGCTGATGCAGATCTATCATAACTTTTTTGACCGGTATAATCAGACCGTTGCCCAGATTTTGCTGACAAAGGAAGAAATGGGCACAGAAGAAAGATATACCAATACCCATAATACATTTGAAACATTGTTTGAAATGGGCATCATTCCCATCGTCAATGCCAATGACACCATTTCTACATATGAAATTGAATTTTCCGATAACGACCGCCTTTCTGCCATGGTAGCGGAGGTAACAGGCGCTGATCTCCTGGTATTGCTGACAGATATCGACGCTCTGTATGATAAAAATCCCAGAGAGCACGCAGACGCAAAGCGGATTTCTTATGTGGAAAAAGTAACACCGGAAATTGAAAAGATGGCAAGCGGAAAAGGCTCTGCCTTCAGTGTCGGCGGCATGCAGACAAAACTGGAAGCGGCAAAAATCTGCGAAAAAGCCGGAACAGCCATGGCAATCGCCCATGGGGAAGATCCTACGGTAATCCATCGGATTTTGGCTGGCGAAGATGTGGGAACTTGCTTTGGAAAAGGAATCAAAAGGAGAGATGAAATATGAGTTTTTGCCCGAAATGCGGAAGAGAAATCATAGATGAAAGCTTGGGCTGCCCGATTTGCGGCGTAAAAGAAAATACCCGCCCCGAAACAACGCAGCCCGATGAGCAGCCTGCAGAAAAAGTGGATTCTTTTACTGTAGAGGATGCCAAAGGCACTTATCAGAAATTCGAAAGTACAGAAAACACCAGCAGTGGTACATGGGCAAGCGGCGGTACCAATACAGAATATAAGCCTGTTAATGAAGGTATTCATCCTGCACTGAAAGTCATCATTGTGGTATTGATTATTGTGACGACGCTTCTGGTGAGCGGTCTTGGCGCAATTGCAGGCTTGGTTGGCGGTATTGTATTGATGAAAAGTCCCATAGAAGACAATCGTGTTTTCGGGAAACAGATCACAATCCTGAGTGCCGTTCTTCTGGGTATCGGCTTGATTTGCTGCCTCATTGGCGGTGTCTTTGCAGCATTTTCATTGCCATTTACGATGTTCACAATTAATTATTGATATGAAGGAAATTGTTGACTTTTTTGGCTCTGCTGTCTGCCACCAGATGGCAGAGCGCAGTTTTTTCTGGGGGAGCTGTCAAAGTCCCCTCTGTGCCCGCTGTACAGCCATTGAAGGCGGTATCATACTGGGTGTGATATTCTTATGGCTGGTAGGACGAAAAGACGGAAATCGACCGTTTTCACCCTCTGGCGTGGTGCTGGCAGCGCTGTCATTTCTGCCCATTGCCATTGATGGTGTCGGCAGTTATCTGGGTTTTTGGCAGAGCAACAATCTGCTCCGTGTGTTGACAGGGGCGTTGGCTGGCTATGGACTGCCGGGGCTGTTTTTGCTGGTCGCCAATTTTTCTCCAGCCAAAGAAAATACGAATCCTGTTTATAAAAATACAGGAGAGCAGATAGGTCTGCTTCTGGCGGCAGTGGCTTATGGTCTGTTGGTATGGCTGGGCATTTTGCCATATTTCCTTGTTGCCCTTGTGTCAGCAGTGGGGGTAGTCTGTTTTTATGGCTGCTTCTGGTTTCTCATATTGCGGACGATGACAGCAGGAAGGAAATTCCCTTGTTTCTTATGCTCGCTGGCAGGAGGGCTTTTCACTGTATTTGTGGTGGCAACAATTGTACAAAGAATTTCATAGAGAATCGAAAAAAAGCTGTTTTTTTCCATGGGGTACAAGTATAATGGAAAGAAACGGCTTTTTTATTAAGGAGGCAGTTATATATGAGTATGTTGACAGAAATGGGAAAACAGGCAAAGGAAGCGGCAGTGGTACTTTCTGTGCTTCCCACACCCAGAAAAAATAAAGCCCTTTGCCATGCGGCAGACGCTTTGCTGGCGGCAAAGGATGAAATTTTGGCAGCTAACAAGGCAGACGTAGATGCGGCAGTGGAAGCAGGTATCAAAGGCGCATTCATTGACCGTTTGACACTGACAGAAAAGAGATTGCAGGAAATGGCAGACGGCTTAAGACAGGTGGCATCTCTGGATGACCCTGTAGGCAAAGTCCTGTCCATGAAAACATTGGATAATGGCTTGATTATCGGCCAGAAACGTGTGCCTATGGGCGTGATCGGCATCATTTTTGAAGCACGTCCCAATGTAACGGCAGACGCTTTCGGTCTGTGCCTGAAAGCCGGCAGTGCAGTTATTCTCCGCGGCGGCAAAGAAGCCATCGGCACCAATAAAAAAGTGGTTTCCGTATTCCAGAAAGCATTGGAAGAAGAAGGTCTGCCCGGTGCCTGCGTACAGATTGTACAGGATACCAATCGGGAAACCGCAAACGAAATGATGCGCCTGAACGGCTATCTGGATTTGCTCATTCCAAGAGGTGGCGCAGGACTCATTCAGAATGTGGTGCAGAATAGTACCGTTCCTGTGATTCAGACAGGTGTGGGCAACTGCCATGTTTATGTGGACGAAAGTGCTGACTTGGAAAAAGCAGTGCGCATTGTCATCAATGCCAAAACACAGCGTCCCGGTGTTTGCAATGCCTGCGAAAGCCTGTTGGTGCATGAAAGTCTGAAAGATACTTTCTTACCTATGATTGGTAAGGCGTTACAGGAAAAACAGGTGGAAATCCGTGGGGATGAAGACACCTGTGCCAGAGTGCCCGGCGCCGTAGCGGCAACAGAAGAAGACTGGGCAACAGAATACGAAGATTATATCATTTCCACAAGAGTGGTGAAGGATTTGGATGAAGCCATCAACCATATCCGCCGTTATTCCACAGGTCATTCCGAAGCCATTGTGACAGAAAATTACACAAATGCCCAGCGGTTCCTCAATGAAGTAGATGCGGCGGCAGTTTATGTGAATGCTTCCACTCGTTTCACAGACGGCGGACAGTTTGGTTTTGGTGCGGAAATCGGCATCAGTACCCAGAAACTCCATGCCCGTGGGCCTATGGGTCTGACAGAATTGACTACTACAAAATATATCATTTATGGTGATGGACAGATTCGTGAATAAAGAGAGAAGGGAAATATATGAGAATTGGTATTTTGGGCGCAGGCGGCGTCGGTGCCACTGTAGCCGGTGCCGTTGTGAAAGATAAAAACGCGGAAATCGTATTGATTGCAAGAGGAGAAACAAAGGAAAATGTTTTGAAAAGAGGCTGGATTCTGGAATCTGAAGTTTTGGGAGATCAGGTCATCCATCCTGCGCTGGTCAGCGATGATCCTGCGGAAATCGGAACAGTGGATGTGCTGGTACTGGCCTGCAAAAGCTATTCTTTGAAAGATGTATGCGACAGATACAGCAGTATCGTCCGGGATGATACACTGGTCATTCCTTTGCAGAATGGCTTTATGGCGGCTCAGCAGGCACAGGAAGCATTGGGAAAAGGGCAGATTGCCCATGGCTTCATTTATTGCCTGTCTAAAATTGTGGAAAAGGGGAAAGTTGTCAATGTTGGTACATTGCTGCGGGCAGGTTTTGGTTTCCCTGACGGACGGAAAAACGAAAGAGCGGAACAGCTGGCGGCAATGATGCAGGCAGGGGGGCTGCCTACCATTTATACAGCGGATATTCTGGAACCCATCTGGGCGAAGTTTATGATGATTTGCGGCAATAGCTGTGCCTTCCTGTATTATGATTGTCCTTCCGGCGGTATTCTGGAAGATTCTCAGCGGATGGCTTTTCTGAAAGGAACTTATGACGATCTGTACCGCTTGGCGGATGGCATTGGCGTGCATCTGCCGGAAGATATTCAGGAACGGTATCTGAAGGAATTTGCGGAAATGCCTCTCAATTCCACATCTTCTCTCTATCGGGATATCAAAGATGGTGTACCCCAGAATGAACTGGAGCAGATTGTGGGTAATGCTGTCAGACTGGCAAGAGAAAAGAAAATTTCCGTGCCTTTCATTGCGGCGGCTTATGATAAAACATTACAGACTATGCTGTAAAAATCTGGACACAAAAAAGAGAATCCCTTTGGGGGCATCTTCATAAGAAAACAAAGAAAGCTAAAATCCTTATCATAACAAAGGATTTTAGCTTTCTTATTATATTGAGATTTTATTTGATATGTTTTCTTCTGAAGAAAGCCGTCGCAATTCCCCTTAAGAAATCAAGAAAAAGAAAAGCCGATGTTTTCTTAAGGGGAAGTTGCTTTAGATTCTCTTTTTTTAATACCCGTATAACGCAAAAAAGCCTTCGAAACGAAGGCTCTTTTTATGCTGAAATCAGATCGCACGAGTGATTTTGTTGGAACGCATGCATCTTGTGCAAACGTAGATAGATTTTACATTGCCGTTATCTTCCACGATTTTGATTTTCTTTACATTGGGTTTCCATTTTCTGTTCGCACGTCTACTAACCTGACTACGGTTAATGCTGATTCTATGACCTTTGATCTGGCCTTTTTCACAAATTTCACATCTAGCCATTGCCTGCACCTCCTTCATTGCTTGTATGTGACACAACAAAGTTATTCTAGCAGAAAACTTTTGATTTTGCAAGAAAAAACGCCCTTTTTTTAAAATATTTTTTTATGGGAAAACTTGCTGTGATTTTGTACAGGGAAAAAAGCAGAAACGTAAGAAAAAATTAAAGGAATTCTAATAAAACTGTTTTTGTTTGGTGATATACTGTAAACAAGAATCTGCACCCATTTTTAAGGAGGGAATCTGAATGATGCGAAAAACAGTAATTGCGGCAGTCCTTTTGGCGTTGGGCTGTAATGCGACAGCTTTTGGTGCACAGAATGATGTGGTTATCAAATTAGATGAAAGAAATGTGGTACTGAAAGAAGACATTGTCTATGAAGATGGACGGATGATGCTGCCGGTACGCGCCATGGCGGATGTGCTGGGAGCCGATGTGACATATGATACAAGCACCCGTACAGCTTTGGTGGAAAAACAGATGAAAACAGTGCTGGATGCGGATAATCAGCCCTTGGTATGGCAGGTTTCTCTGGGACTGGATTCCAATTATCTCACCCTGATGGGTACCCATGAACTGCTGCTGGAAACAAAACCGCTGGTGGTGAATAATCGGGCATATCTGCCATTAAGAGAATTGGCAGAAGCCATGAATCTGGATGTGGAATGGAGCACAGACGGCCAGAAGGATTATGTGAAACTGACTTCTGCTAGAATGCCAAACGTTTCTCTGCAGCCCAATGGCAGCTTTGATCAGGAAACCATGAGCCTGCAAATGCAGTGGCAGAATGAAGAAAATACAGTATTCTATGCATCCAATGAATTTTGGCTGGAAAAATGGGATGGACATAACTGGAATAAGGTAGAACCTGATTCCAAAGCCTATGTAAGCACAGATACTTACAGCATTCCTACAGGCGGCCCCACAGACGGCAAACGGGATAAAAAGTTCACTTTCTGGCAGTGGGAAAAGAGCATGACTCCCGGAAAATACCGTGTGGCAGTGCCTTATCAGTATCTGGAAGGCAAAGGCGAGGATATGACATTCTTTAATCTGGAACAGACAAAGGCGTACAGTCAGGATACTCCTACCACTTATGTGGCATATGGCGAATTTTTGGTAGAAGCGTCTAACAAATAATCAATGGTCAAATGGCGGAAGGTTTGCAAGGAGCAGGTCTTCCGCTTTTTTTCAAAGCCAAAAGCAAAGGCAGGAAAGGGCGCTTCTCTTGTGTTTTTCGGCACTTTGCGGTATCATATACCATGAGTAAATTTGTTTGAATAGAAAATACAAAGGAGAACGGGAATGTTAGATATTTGCTTATTGGGAACAGGCGGCATGATGCCCATGCCGGGACGTTTTCTCACGTCCCTTGCGGCGCGGCTCAATGGGCGTATGATGCTTATTGACTGCGGCGAAGGCACACAGGTAACCATGAAAATGCAGGGTTGGGGCTTCAAAAACATTGATGCCATCTGCTTCACCCATTTTCATGCGGATCATATCTCCGGGCTTCCCGGTCTGCTGCTGACCATTGGCAATGCAGGCAGAACGGAGCCTTTGAAGTTGGTAGGCCCTCAGGGGCTGGCTTATGTGGTGGAAGGTCTGCGGCGAATTGCGCCGGAACTGCCTTTCCCGCTGGAATTGATTGAATTGGGAAAAGATACGCCCAATCCTCTGCGTTTGGGGGAATTTGAAGTTTCTTTCTGTCAGGCGGATCATATGGTACGCTGCTATGCTTACCGTATTGACGTAAAACGCCGCGGAAAATTCGACCCCAAAAAAGCGGAAGCGCTGGGTCTGCCCAGACCGCTGTGGGGCAAACTGCAGAAGGAAGGCGCTGTGGAATTTGAGGGTAAGACCTATACACCGGATATGGTGCTGGGAGCAGAACGTCCGGGCATTGCCATGGCATACTGCACAGACAGCCGTCCTGTAGACAGATTGGCGCATTTTGCAAAAGGCGTACAGCTTTTCATCTGCGAAGGCATGTATGGGGAAGAAGAAAAGAAACCAAAGGCTTTGGAGCATAAGCATATGCTCTTTTCCGAAGCGGCAAGACTGGCGAAGTTCGCAGAAGCGGAAGAACTTTGGCTGACCCATTTCAGCCCGGCTTTGCAGGAACCGGCGGAGTTTTTGCAGAACGCCACAGATATTTTCCCCAATACCCTGTTGGGGGAAGAGAGGAAAATGACAACATTGTATTTCCCGAAGGAAGGATAAAATATGGAAAAAGATATATTGATTTTAGCAGTGGAAAGCTCCTGCGACGAAACTGCCGCCGCCGTTGTGAAAAACGGCAGAGAGGTGCTTTCCAATATCATTTCGTCACAGATTGCACTGCATACCCTCTATGGCGGCGTAGTGCCGGAAATCGCATCCCGGAAACATATCGAAGCCATTGACGGTGTCATCACACAGGCTTTGCAGGAAGCTGGCGTCACATTGGAGGACATTGACGCCATTGGTGTGACGTATGGCCCCGGTCTGGTGGGTGCGCTGCTAGTAGGTCTGGCAGAAGCTAAGGCCCTTGCCTTTGCAGCTAAGAAACCCCTTGTGGGCGTCCATCATATTGAAGGGCATATCTGTGCAAACTATATTGAAAATAAAGACTTTGAACCGCCTTATATGGCGCTGGTGGTTTCCGGCGGTCATTCTCATCTGGTGTATGTGTCCGATTACGGCAAGTACGAAATTCTGGGCAGAACCAGAGATGACGCCGCAGGTGAGGCTTACGACAAAGTTGCCCGTGCCATTGGTATGGGGTATCCCGGCGGCCCGAAAATCGATGCGGCAGCCAAAAAAGGCAATCCAAATGCTGTGAAATTCCCCCGTGTATTTTTGGAGGAAGACAGCTATGACTTCAGTTTCAGCGGTCTGAAATCCGCCGTGCTGAACTATGTGAATAAACAGAAAATGATGGACGAGCCCATTGTGCCGGAAGATATTGCAGCTAGCTTCCAGCAGGCTGTGGTGGAAGTTCTGGTGGAAAAAACCATCCATGCAGCAAAGGAAAGAGGCGTGAAGCAGATCGCCATGGCAGGTGGTGTTGCATCCAACTCCGCTCTGCGTGAAACCATGCGGAAAGCCTGCGAGAAAGAAGGGTTCTATCTGAGCATTCCTTCTCCCATTCTCTGCACCGATAACGCGGCAATGATTGGTTGTGCAGCCTATTATGAATATATGGCAGGGGTGCGGGATGGCTTTGACCTGAACGCAAATCCCGGTCTGAAATTAGGGGAAAGATAAGTTTTTTGTTTCAAAAGGGGCGTTGTTTCGATAACTTTTTCAATATCAAGGAGGAAGAAACATGGCAGGTATTTTGAGCAGATTTAAAACAATTATGGAAGCAAACATTAACGCATTGTTGGATAAAGCGGAAGACCCTGTAAAAATGGCAGACCAGCTTGCCAGAGATCTGGAAAAAGATCTGGGGGAAGTGAAGGCGGAAACCGTTTCCGTTATGGCAGAGGAAAAACGCGACAAACGTGCTTATGATGAAGGCGTGGCAGAAGTGGAAAAACTCCAGCGTTATGCAGAAAAAGCTGTTTTGGCTGGCAATGACGCTGACGCAAAGGTTTTCCTGTCTGAAAAAGCGGCAAAAGCGGCGAATCTGGAAAGCCTGAAAGGTGCATGGGATCTGGCGGCAGCCAATGCGGCAAAAATGCGTGAAATGCATGATAAACTCACAGAACAGCTGAAACAGGTGGAAGATAGAAAAGCAGCTATCCGCGCCAAAGCGGCAATGGTGAAATCCCAGCAGAAAGCGAATGAAATCAAGTCTGATTTGGGCGGCAGTTCTCTGGCAGCCTTTGACGCACTGGAAGAAAAGCTGAACCGGAAATTGGATGAAGCGGAAGCAGCTGCGGAACTGAATACCAAGAAAGACGATATGGCTGATTTGATGGCAAAATATGATGATGCTGCAACGGTACAGGACAGCGGCGTGGAAGACGAACTGGCAGCACTGAAGGCAAAGCTGGGCAAATGATGGGGGGAATGTGACCGATGGGACTTTTCGGCAATGAATTTCGCAATGTGGTGGAGTGGCAGGAAAGCGACGACACCGTGATTTTTCATAAATGGCATAATGACGAGATCAAAAAAGGAAGCCGCCTCATCATCCGTCCGGGACAGGACGCCATTTTCCTCTATAACGGGAAAATCGAAGGGATTTTTCAGGATGAAGGCTCTTTTGACATTGAATCTCAAATCATTCCTTTCCTGAGCACCCTCAAAGGCTTTTCCTTTGGCTTTAACAGCGGCATCCGTGCGGAAGTGCTCTTTGTCAATACAAAGGAATTTACCGTAAAATGGGGCACCAAAAACGCTGTAATGCTGCCTTGCGCAGGTCTGCCCGGCGGACTGCCTGTCCGTGCTTTCGGTACTTTCCAGATGAAGGTTTCTGATTATGTGCGCCTCATCGACACCATTGCAGGGGTAAAAGATACATACTCTGTGGATGATGTGAAGACAAGAGTATTGAGCATTCTGGATCAGCTTCTCATGAAGTGGATTGGCAGAGAAGGCAAGGATATGTTCCATTTGCAGGCAAGTGCCTATGACATCGGCAAGGGCATGCAGGAAGATTTGGATATGGAACTGCTGAAAATGGGCATGACTGTGACAGGCGTGCAGATTTCCAGCTTCAGCTATCCACAGGAAATCCAAGAAAAAATCAACGCTGCGGCAGGCTATCAGATGGTGGGGGATATGAACCGCTACCAGCAGGGCAAACTGGCAGATGGTCTGGATCAGCCCGGCGGCGCTGCCGGCAGTACAGCTGGTATGGGCTTTGGTATGGCAGCAGGCATGCAGATGGCACAGCAGATGATGCAAAACATGCAGCAGCCTACACAGCAGCCAGCCCAGCAGCCAGCAGGCGGAAAACATTGTCCTTCCTGTGGTGCGGCAGTACAGGCTGGTGATAAATTCTGTTCAGGTTGCGGACAGAAATTGGAAGTGGCAGCTTTTTGTCCTTCCTGCGGCGCAAAAGTCAACGCAGGCGATCGTTTCTGCTCCGGCTGTGGACAGAAACTTTCCTAAGTGAGAATTGAAAAAGGCAGAAATCCTTTTGGATTTCTGCCTTTTATTTTATTTTCTAGGGACGCCTAAAATATCATATAATTCTGCCAGTTTATGAATTTCGTATGTAGGTACGGCAGCGGTGTCGTTGATTTTATTTTCTGCATTCATCCAGCAGGCGTCGATGCCCGCGTTATTGCCGCCAAGAATATCAGAGGAAAGAGAATCACCGATGATGAGTACATCTTCTGGAGAAAGATGTGGTGCTTTTTCAAAACAATGGTCGAAAAAGGCTTTCATAGGCTTACGGCTGCCGATTTCTCCGGAAATGAAAATGTCCTTGAAATAAGGGGAAAGTCCGGAATCCCCCAGACGTTTGTACTGGGTTTCTGTGGTGCCGTTGGTGACGATGTATAACTCATAAAGGGGCGCAAGGGTCTGTACCAGCTCCATGGCACCTTCCATGAGGTCGTGACCTTCGTCCAGTTCTTTTCGGTAATCATGCTCGAAGGCAATACCATCAGCGTCAATGCCAAAGTGTTCGAATACTCTGCCAAAACGGGTGTAGAGTACTGTATCTCTGGAGATTTCACCTCGTTCGTAGCTTTCCCAAAGCTGACCGTTCATTTCCAGATAAAAACTGCGGATTTCGTCTGTAAGGGCAATGCCGTTTTTTTCAAAAACACGTTCCAGCCCCTTTTTTTCCGCGGCGACAAAGTCCAGCAGTGTTTTGTCTGCGTCAAAAAATAATGCTTTATATGTTTTCTGGCTCATAACATTCCTCCATCCAGTGTGATGATTTGTCCTGTCAGGAAAGAAGCGCTTTCGCTGGCAAGGGTAAGGGCGAATTTGCCCACTTCTTCCGGCTTGCCGAAGCGCATGAGAGCGATTTCGTCTGCCAGTTCTGCCCGTTCTTCTTCGGAGAAGCAGGCATTCATTTCTGTGTCGATGACACCACAGGCAATGGCGTTGACCCGAATACCGGAAGGGCCAAGTTCTTTTGCCATGGCTTTTGTGAAGGCGTTGATGCCCCCTTTGGAAGCGGAGTAAACAGCTTCACAGGAAGCTCCTGCTTCTCCCCACATGGAGGAGATGTTCAGAATGACGCCTGTTTTGTTGTGTACCATAGCAGGCACTGCCAGATGGGTACAATTCAGCACAGAGCCAAGGTTTACATTCAGCACATGCTGCCACTGTTCAGGTGTCATGTCTGTGAATAAACCAATATGAGAAATACCGGCGTTGTTTACCAGAATATCGACAGGGCCAAAGGCATCCTGAATTTGCAGGAACATGTCCTTGCAGGCATTGTAGTCGGAAACGTCTGCCAGAATTGCCATACAGGAAACGCCCATTTCTTCCAGTTCTTTTTTCGCTTCTGCCAGCTGGTCTTTGCTGCGGGAAGCATTCAGCACCACCCGTGCCCCTGCTCGTCCAAAGGCAAAGGCGATGGCTTTGCCGATGCCACGGGAGGAACCGGTGACCAGTACGGTTTTATTTGTAAAATCCATTTTTATCACAATCCTTTTTTGCGCATTATAATAGTCATTTTATCGGAAAACTTTAATCTTTACAAGGAGGAAATCTGCTGACAAATGAAAAGAAACCATGTATAATACTTCTTATATCATGATGGAGGAATTTTATATTATGGAAGAAATCAAGCGGCTGGTGTACAGCCGAGAATTACGATGGAATGAAATTATGGTAATTGCCATGCGGCTGTTTCGGGAAAATATCAAAGTGGTTGCTGCGGGAATGCTGGTCATTGGTCTGCCCATCAGTATTTTGCTGACACTGATTCAAGGCAGGGTAATGAGCATGCTGGAAATTGCTGATCAGGTATCAGCGAAAACTCTGGTATTATCTCCTCAGGAATCAGTCAATTTGATACAGCAGATGATGACAAATAATGTACTGCTCATGGCAGTGACCGTATTTTTGGAAGCCATATTCACCATCGGTGTGGCAAAGGCTACCAAATGGCGGCTGGAAGGCAGACGTTTTTCTACCAGCAAAGCTTTTGTGGAAGCAATGTCATTGGAACCTGTTGTGGTGAAAGTGGGCATTGTGTATATGATCCTGTTTTTGCTGGGTTCTTTGCTGGTGATTCCTGCCATTTATCTGGGCGTTGTATGGTGTCTGTATCTGTACTGCATTGCGCTGGGCGGCAGACGAAGCGTTGACGCACTGGGACACAGCCGTGTGCTGGTTCGCAGCAGATGGTGGCGGACATTCGGATTTTTGATTATACTGGCAGCAATTTCTTACTGCTGGAATTCCGTTTTATCCTTGATCTTTATGCTGTTCCCTGACAACTTTGCTGTCAACTGCGTTTATACCTGCATCACATATTTGACACAGGGCTTTGTGGTTAGTGCAACAGCCATCTTGTTCCTGAACCGGGAATCCGGACTTTTTGGCATGGCTTCTTTGCAGGAACCGGAAGAAGTGCAGGAAGCAGAAGAAGAAAAAGCAGAATAAAATTGCTTCATAAGAAAAGAGAAATAGCCAGAATTCTTGAAACAAAAGGAATTCTGGCTGTTATTTTTTTCAGGAGAAATTTCGTTTTTTTGTATACAATAGACAGGAAAGATGGGATTTCCAAACATGAATTTTAGTGGGACATTTTCCGTCACACGCAGTGGATTTTTCTAAATCCCTGTGGTATAATCGGCTTATAACAACAACCAAATATAAGAAATGGCAGGTGGGGTATTTATGTATTCCGGGAAAGACGGATTTACAGCAGAAGAACTGAAGTATTTACAATTATTATCCAAACAATATAAAAATATCAACAGCGCAGCCACAGAGGTTATGAACCTGAAGGCGATTTTGAACCTGCCGAAAGGGACAGAGCACTTCGTTTCGGATATTCATGGGGAAGTGGAATCTTTCAGCCATGTACTCCGCAACGCTTCCGGCGTTATCAAAAACCAGATCAGTGCCATTTTTGGTGCAAGTCTGCGGGAAAGCGAAAAGAAATCTCTGGCAACGCTGATTTATTATCCCGAAAAGAAACTGGAACAGATGGTAGAAACAGAAGAGGACATGAACGACTGGTACAAAATCACCCTGCACCGTCTGGTTACCATCTGCAAAGTTGTTTCTTCCAAATATACCCGTTCCAAAGTCAGAAAAGCACTGCCCAAGGAATTTGCTTACATACTGGAAGAACTGCTCCATGAGGATAATGTGAGCAGAGATAAAGAAATGTATTATAATGAAATCATCAGCACCATCATCGATCTGGATCAGGCAGACCGCTTCATCACAGCCCTGTGCCATCTGATTCAGCGCCTTGCCATTGATACCCTCCATGTCATTGGGGATATTTACGACAGAGGCCCTAACGCGGCAGCCATTATGGATATTCTGGAACATTACCACTCTGTGGATATCCAGTGGGGGAACCACGACATCGCTTGGATGGGTGCAGCGGCAGGATGTCAGGCGCTCATTTGTAACGTATTGCGTATTCAGACCCGTTATGCAAATCTGGACACCATCGAAGAAGACTACGGTATCAACCTGATTCCTCTGGCAACATTTGCTATGGATTGTTACGCCGATGACCCTTGCACACAGTTTGCGCCCAAAGGCACAGAAGGCGCGCTGAGTGATAAGGACTTCCAGCTCATTGCCAAAATGCATAAAGCCATTTCTATTTTGCAGTGGAAAATGGAAGCACAGATCATCAAACGTCATCCCGAATTCCATATGGAAAACAGACTGCTGCTGGATAAGATTGACTTTGAAAAAGGCACCATCAACATCGAAGGTGTGGAATATGAAATGAACGACATGAATTTCCCCACTGTAGACCCCAAAGACCCTTATGCTCTGACAGAAGAAGAACAGGAAGTTATGGACAAAGTCAAATCTTCCTTTGTAAACAGTGAAAAATTGCAGGAGCATATCCGCGTGCTGTACAGCAAAGGTGCTATGTATAATATCTTCAACTCCAACCTGCTGTTCCACGGCGGTATTCCCATGAATGATGACGGTACATTGAAAACCGTTACATTCCGCGGCAAAAAATATAAAGGCAAAGATTATCTGGATGCCGTAGAACGGACAGCCAGAGAAGCATACTTCAACAAACCTCATTCCGAAGCAAAACGTCAGTGCATGGATATTATGTGGTATCTGTGGTGTGGGGAAGATTCTCCTTTGTTCGGCAAAAAGAAAATGACAACTTTCGAACGGTATTTCATTGACGATAAGACCACCCATAAGGAAGTCAGCAACCCTTACTATACGCTGCGGAATGATGAAAACATCTGCCGTTATGTGCTGGAATCCTTCGGACTTGACCCGGATACTTCCCACATCGTCAACGGCCATGTGCCCGTTAAGGTAGTGAAAGGGGAAAGCCCCATCAAAGCAAATGGTAAGCTGTTCGTTATCGACGGCGGTTTTGCGAAGGCATACCAGAAGGTAACAGGTATCGCAGGCTATACCCTCATTTACAACTCTCATGGTATGGTATTGGTTAGCCATGAACCGTTCGTATCCACAGAAGTTGCCATTGCGGAAGAAAAGGACATCCTGTCCTCTACCGTTGCTTTGCAGTATACACAGGATCGTATCCGCGTAAGAGATACAGACATCGGTAAAAAGCTTCAGGAAAGCATTGATGAACTGGAAAAACTCCTGTATGCGTACCAGAACGGTATCATCAAAGAACAGTAATTGCATAGAATCAGAACAGAAGTCAGAGTGTGCGCATTCTGGCTTCTATTTTATGGAAAAACCAGAACTTTTTCAGAAAATCTGCGTCTGAATATAAGATAAACAAAAGAGGAGGGAAAGCAATGAAACATTGCAAAGGAATATTGGCAGGGTTGAGCCTTGTGATGGCAATGCCTACTATGGCATATGGCGCAGCGGCACAGCCGGCGAAAGTGTCCTTGGAAATCAACGGAACAGACCAGACGCTGCAAAGTGTCTGCAATATTGGGGGAAATACCTATTTCCAGCTTCGGGAGCTGGCATCCCTTATGGCGGAGGAAATGCCCTTTGATGTGGGCTGGGATGCATCTGCCCAGACCGTTCTGCTGGAAAAGGGGAAAGCATATACAGGATCTGTGCCGAAAATCAATCAAACAACTCAGGAGGCAGTGGCAACAAAAACGCCAGTGATTTTATCTGGAGAAAGTCAAACATTCGATACATACCGTATAGAAGGTTATACCTATTTCAAATTGCGTGATTTGGCGGATGCCTTAGGCTTTTCTGTGGCATGGGATGATGCGGCTAATAAAATTTCTGTAACGACAACAGATGTTTCCGGTCAGACACCCATTGCACCTGAAGTATATCAGGATATGCTGGGTCATGGCATGGACGTGGATTGGAGCAAGACCAATCAGGGCAGAGAATATTATACAGAAAAAACAGCGGCTGATTTTGCGGCGGCAGGGATAGACCATGTGCGTATCCGCATTGCTGATGATATTACGCCGGAACTGTTGGAAGGTCTGGATAAACAGGTGGAGGATTGCTTGGAATATGGCATCATTCCCATCATTGCTTATCAGGCAGATGATTTCAAAAATGACCCCAGCGATAAAAATATGAAAAAAGCCGTGAAGTGGTGGAAGGAAATGGCAGAGCATTTTGAAGATACATCCTATCTGCTTTCTTTTGATCTGCTCATTGAAGCCACCGATGAATTGAACAAGGACTCTGAACGGCTCAATGATTACTTTGCAGAAGCTGTGACAGAAATCCGCAAAACCAATCCCGAAAGAATTCTCATGATTTCACCACGCCTTCGTTCTGATGCGGCATATCTCCATGAACTGGAAATTCCAAAAGACCATAATGGGTACCTCATGGCGGAATGGCATTTTTACGCCGCAGGTCCCAGCAAGACCAACGAAAAGAAATTATGGACAACAGGGACAGCAGAGGAGAAGCAGTTGATTCAGGATAAGATTCAGCTGGCACTTCAGTGGCAGGCGGAAACAGGAATTCCTGTCTGGGTAGGGGCGTGGATGCCGGGGGATTATAACGATGGTGACAATTATTCCATTGCAGAACAATGCGTATTTGCGGCGTATATGACGGAAAGTCTGGATGAGGCAGGCATTCCCTTTGCAGTCAATTCCGATACGAAGTTTTATGATCGGGAACAGCAGATGTGGTATGAGGAAATGCTGCCGCTGCGGACACTTCTGTTTGGATAAAATATAAAATGGCAGAAAAAAAGCTCAGATATGAAATCTGAGCTTTTTGTATGTCTGTGATATTTTATAAGTTTGGCTTTTGTACTTGAGAATACTTTTCTTTTGTAAATTCTTTCACGGAAATCCGTGCTTTATCTTTTGTAAAATGTTTTTATGACTTTTTCTTTCGTATGGTTTGGCTATTTTATCTTTTGTATCTGGAATTTATGAGAGATTAAACTCTTTCTACACCAAGGGTTACTTTTTCGCCGTTGATGTTCCATTCTTTGGTGTATTCGCCGCCTTTGCCTGCAACAACTTCAGCAGCCAGAACGTCTGCGGAGATGTCATTTGCAGCCAGTACTTCAGCGATTTTTGCGTTGCCGTCATGGTAAACGCGGATACGGTCTGTTACGTTGAAGTCAGCTTCTTTTCTCATGGTCTGTACTTTACTTACGATTTCACGAACGAAGCCTTCTTCTACCAGTTCAGGTGTCAGGTTGCCGTCCAGAACAACGGTCAGGCTGTTGTCGCCGCTGGATACGAAACCGTCTTTTTCAGCAGTGTCAACCAGTACGTCGTCCATTTCCAGAACAACTTCTTCACCGTCAACAGTGAATGTTGCTTTGCCGTCTGCACGCAGAGTAGCCATGAATGCAGAGCCGTCTACTTCTTTCAGGTAAGCACCGATAGCGGGTACCAGTTTGCCGTATTTTTTACCCAGTGTACGCAGCTGAGGTTTGAATGTGTATGTTGTGAATGCTTCCACGTCATCTGTGAAAGTGATGCCTTTCACGTTCAGTTCGTCTGTGATGATGTCGCGGTACATTTCAGGCAGTTCTTTGTCTGCTTTTACATACATCATAGCCAGAGGCTGACGGTTTTTCAGGTTTGCAGCGTTTCTTGCTGCACGGCCTTCTACAACGACTTTCAGTACGAAGTCCATGTTTTCTTCCAGTTCTGTGTCAACCCATTCTGCATGGTATGCAGGCCAGTCGCACAGGTGTACGCTTTCGGGAGCGGAAGCGTCTACTTTCTTCACCAGATTGCCGTAGATTTCTTCTGCGATGAAAGGTGTGAAAGGAGCTGCCAGTTTTACCATGGTATCCAGTACAGTGAACAGAGTCATGTAAGCATTTACTTTATCCTGTTCCATACCTTCAGCCCAGAAACGTTCACGGCTTCTTCTTACATACCAGTTGGACAGGTCATCTACGAAGTCTGCCATTGCTCTTGCGGGTTCTGTCAGTTTGTAGTGTTCCAGACAATCGTCAACGTATTTATTCAGTGTCTGCAGCTTGGACAGGATCCATTTGTCCATAGGAGGCAGTTTATCATATTCCAGTTTGTGTTCTGTAGGGTTGAACTTGTCGATGTTCGCATACAGCACATAGAATGCGTATGTGTTCCACAGTGTACCCATGAATTTTCTCTGCAGTTCGCTTACAGCTTCGTCATAGTAACGGCTAGGCAGCCAAGGTGCGCTGTTTGCGTAGAAGTACCAACGAACGGCGTCAGCACCCTGTTTGTTCAGAGCATCCCAAGGGTCAACAACGTTGCCTTTGTGTTTGGACATCTTCTGACCGTTCTTATCCTGAACGTGACCCAGAACGATACAGTTCTTGAAGGGTGCGCAGTCAAAGAGCAGTGTGCTTACTGCCAGCAGTGTGTAGAACCAGCCACGAGTCTGGTCAACAGCTTCACTGATGAAGTCAGCAGGGAAGTTTTCTTTGAAGATATCCTGATTTTCGAACGGATAATGCCACTGTGCGAAAGGCATTGCACCACTGTCGAACCAGCAGTCGATAACTTCAGGCACTCTTGTCATCAGCTTGCCGCATTTCGGGCATGTCAGATGAACAGCGTCGATGAAAGGTTTGTGCAGTTCGATGTTTTCAGGGCAGTCAGGAGACATTTCTTTCAGTTCAGCGATGCTGCCGATGGTGTGTCTGTGACCGCATTCGCATTCCCAGATAGGCAGTGGTGTGCCCCAGTATCTTTCACGAGACAGACCCCAGTCGATAACGTTTTCCAGGAAGTTACCGAAACGGCCTTCTTTGATGTTATCGGGATACCAGTTGATGGTGCGGTTGTTGCGAACCAGGTTGTCACGCAGAGCGGTCATTTTGATGAACCATGTGCTTCTTGCGTAGTAGATCAGTGGAGTATCACATCTCCAGCAGAAAGGATAGTTGTGTTCGAAGGGGATTGCTGCGAACAGGGAACCATCTTTTTCCATATATTCGATTACCTTAGGGTCAGCGTCTTTGACGAACATGCCTGCGAAAGGACCGGTTTCTTTTGTCATGTTACCGGAGTCGTCTACATACTGACGGAAAGGTACGTTGTAAGCGTTACATACACGGGCGTCGTCTTCACCGAATGCGCCTGCAGAGTGTACCACGCCGGTACCGTCTGTCAGTGTAACATAAGGGTCGCATGTTACGATGAAAGCTTTGGGGTCGTTTTCCAGGAAGGAGAACAGGGGTTCATAACGCATGTATTCCAGTTCTTTACCTTTCATGGTTTCCAGAACTTCGTAGTTGCCTTCGCCCAATACGTTATCCAGCAGAGCTTCTGCCATGATAGCAACATAGTCCTGATATTTTACTCTTGCGTATGTTTCGTCTGCGTTAACTGTCAAAGCAACGTTGGAAGGCAGTGTCCAAGGTGTTGTTGTCCAAGCCAGGAAGTATTCGTTGTCTTTGCCTTCTACTTTGAATTTTGCGATAACGGATGTTTCTTTAACATCTTTATAGCCCTGTGCTACTTCGTGAGAGGAAAGGGCAGTACCGCAGCGAGGGCAGTAGGGAACAACTTTATGACCTTTATAAAGGAGGCCTTTGTCCCAGATCTGTTTCAGTGCCCACCATTCGGATTCGATATATTCGTTATGGTAAGTAACATAAGGATGATCCATGTCAGCCCAGAAACCAACACGGTCACTCATGGCACGCCATTCTTTTTCGTAAGTCCAAACGCTTTCTTTACATTTTGCGATGAAGGGTTCTACGCCGTAATCTTCGATCTGAGGTTTGCCGTCCAGACCCAGAGATTTTTCAACTTCCAGTTCAACAGGCAGGCCGTGGGTATCCCAACCAGCTTTTCTCAGAACTTTGTAGCCTTTCATTGTTTTGTAACGAGGGATCAGGTCTTTGACCGCTCTTGTGATGATGTGACCGATATGAGGTTTGCCGTTTGCTGTCGGGGGTCCATCATAGAAAGTAAATACAGGAGCACCTTCTCTTGCTTTGATGCTCTTGCCGAAGATATCATGTTCTTTCCAGAACTGTTCTGTCTGAACTTCTCTTTCCACAAAGTTCAGATTGGTAGGCACTTTGTCGTACATATTAATTCCTCCTTTGGTTTTGTTCTTTCTTTATAAATGTGATACCAATTAAAAAAACCCATCCGTCACACAGGACGAATGGGCTCGCGGTACCACCTGATTTGACGGCACAAAAAGCCGTCCACCTTATTGCATCACCATTATGATGCGTTCCCTTAACGCGGGATACGACAGAGTCTACTTGGTAAAACCGTTCGGTCTGCCACTCAGGAGTGATTTTCTACCGTTTCCTTGCGTCGGGCTTTCACCTGTCCCCAACTCTCTGTCAGCATGAACAGAAATGGTATACTCTCTCCGTCACAGTGTTTTTGCTATTCACGAGAGTTATTATATATTGTGCCTAAAAATTTGTAAAGACCTTTTTGCACTTTTTCCTGCAAAATATGCAAGTATGTTGTATACTTGCAGACTGTATACACAAAATGGTGTAAATACAGGTGGTTTTACAGAAAAATGGGAGAAAATTGCGGATTTTGTATGCAGATTACAAAAAAAGCCCGAAATAATTTGATTTCTTTGGAGAAGTTGTGTATAATCAAACTGTTTACGAAAGTACAGGCAGAAATTTTTCTGCTGCATAAGCAAAGGAGATTGAAATGGAAGGTAGAGATTTGGCACTGCTGACGGACTTGTATGAACTGACCATGATGCAGGGCTACTTTGAAACAGGTTCTTACAAAAAACAGGTAGTATTCGATTTGTTCTACAGAAAAAATCCCAGCGGCAACGGTTATGCCATTGCGGCAGGTCTGCAGCAGGCAATTGAATACATTCGCAACCTGCGTTTTACAGAAGACGATATCACATATCTGGAAGGTCTGGGACTGTTCTCCGCAGACTTCATTGATTATTTGAGAGATTTTCGTTTTACAGGTGAAATTTACGCCATCCCCGAAGGGACTGTGGTATTCCCCCACGAACCTTTGATGCGTGTAAAAGCACCTATTGTGGAAGCACAGCTGGTGGAAACAGCACTGCTGAACATCATCAACCACCAGAGCTTGATTGCTACAAAAGCAGCGCGTGTAGTTTGGGCTGCACAGGGCGATCCCGTTATGGAATTTGGTCTGCGCCGTGCACAGGGTCCTGACGCAGGTACTTTGGGTGCCAGAGCGGCTGTTATTGGCGGCTGCTGCGGTACCAGCAACGTGCTGACAGGCAAACAGTTTGGTGTTCCTGTAAAAGGCACTCATGCGCACAGCTGGGTTATGAGCTTCCCCGATGAACTGACAGCATTCCGCGAATATGCTCGTCTGTTCCCCGATGCATGTCTGCTTCTGGTGGACACTTACAACACACTGGAATCTGGTGTGCCCAATGCCATCAAAGTATTTAAGGAAATGCAGGCAAAAGGCATCGAACTGAAAAACTACGGTATCCGTCTGGACAGCGGCGACTTGGCTTATCTGTCTAAGAAAGCAAAAGCAATGCTGGAAGAAGCAGGCTTTGCTGACGCTGTTATCAGTGCATCCAGTGACTTGGACGAAAACCTCATTGCCAGCCTGAAGCTTCAGGGCGCAAAAATCAGCCTGTGGGGCGTAGGCACAAAACTGATTACCAGTGATGACTGCCCTGCCTTTGGCGGCGTGTATAAACTGGCGGCAGAAGAAGATGAAAACGGCAAATTCATCCCCAAAATCAAACTGTCCAATAACCCGGAAAAAGTGACAAACCCCGGTATTAAGAAAGTATTCCGTATTTATGAAAAATCCACAGGCAAAATCAAAGCCGATCTGATTGCGCTGGACGATGAAACCATTGATGAAAGCAAACCGCTGGCGATTTACGACAGCAATGCAAAATGGAAAAACATGCGTCTGGAACCCGGCACATACAGAGTCAGAGAACTGCTGGTTCCTGTTTTCATTGACGGCAAACAGGTTTATGAAAGTCCTGCTACCATGGACATTCAGGCTTATTGCAATCAGGAAAAGGCATCTCTTTGGGATGAGCATCTGCGCTTAAACAACCCTCATATTGTGCCTGTTGACCTGTCTGATAAGCTGACACAGCTGAAAACAAAACTCATTGATAACATGAGCAAAAGATAATCAATAAGCAAAAAAAGAAAACCGAAAATTCCTTAGAAAAGGAATTTTCGGTTTTTTTGATTGCATCAGTGTTTTTCTTCAAAATCGGATTTGCCTACGCCGCAAAGAGGGCATACCCAGTCTGCCGGCAGTTTATCCCAAGGAGTTCCAGCGGGAACGCCATGTTCGGGATCGCCTTTGGCTTCGTCGTAGATATATCCACAGATGGTACATTCATATTTTTTCATACTGCAACACTCCTTTTGTTTTTATGATTTGCAGTTATTCTATACCAAAAGATGCTTTATTTCAAGATATCTTTTAAGAAACTTTCTGCTTCAAAATGAGCGCCCAGACCCAGATAATCAGAGATGGTCTGACCGATATCTGCAAAGGATTTGCGTACGCCCAGATCTACGCCTTCTTTTACATGTTTGCCGTATACCAGCAGAGGGGTGTATTCTCTGGAGTGGTCTGTGCTGGGTGTGGTAGGGTCACAGCCGTGGTCTGCGGTAATGAACAGAATGTCATCATCATGCATTGCGTTCATGATTTCAGGCAGTTTGCTGTCGAAGTATTCCAGTGCTTTTGCATAGCCTTCTACGTCATTTCTGTGACCATAGATCATGTCTGTATCTACCAGATTTGTGAACAGGATGCCTTCAAATTCTTCTTTGGTATACAGAATGGTTTTTTCGATACCGTCATTGTTGTTGGTGGTGTGGTCTGTGCGGGTCATGCCGCGGTGTTCGAAGATGTCTTCGATTTTACCAATGGCTGTTACATTCATGCCTTTTTCTTTCGCCAGATCCAAAATGGTCACGCCAGTAGGTTCCAGAGAGAAGTCCTTGCGGTTTTTGGTACGGGTGTAGTTGCCGCTGGTACCGATGAAGGGACGGGCAATGACACGAGCAACACCGTATTTGCCTGTCAGCAGTTTTCTGGCTGTTTCGCAGATTTCGTAGAGTTTGTCTACGGGAATGACGTCTTCATGGGCAGCAATCTGGAATACGCTGTCAGCGGAGGTATAAACGATGGGATAGCCTGTTTTTACGTGTTCATCCCCCAGATCCTGAATGATGACAGTACCGGAAGCGGCATAGTTGCCCAGTGTTTTTCTGCCGATGGCTTCTTCAAATTTGTCCATGATTTCTTTAGGGAAACCTGTTTCTGTGAAAGTGGGGAAGGGTTCTTTTGTCAGAACGCCAGCGATTTCCCAGTGGCCTGTGGTGGTGTCTTTACCGATGGATTTTTCACCAAGTTTGCAGTATGCGCCTTTGGGTGCGTCCACTTTGCCCAGCAGGTGAATGTCTTCCCCCTGAATGTTGCCCAGACCCAGCGCTGCCATGTTGGGCAGAGAAGTTTCGGGTCTTGCTTTTTTGATATTTACCAAGGTATTGCTGCCTACATCGCCGAAATCGGCTGCGTCAGGCAGTTCGCCAATCCCTACACTGTCCAATACAATAATAATTGCTCTTTTCAAATCAATCGCTTCCTTTCTCTATATAAATGTTTGCTTTATGCCGAAATGATGTTCAAAACCAACGGCGGCAGAGGTGCTTTTTCTGCCGAGATGGTCAGTGCGGACTGGAAAATTTCTGCCGCTGATGCACAGGCTTCGTCGGTAGCACTGTAAATGACTGCCAGTACTTCTCCTGCTTCCACATAATCGCCAAGGCGTTTTTTGGTGATGATGCCTGCGCCGAAATCCAGAGGCTGTTCCTTGAAAGCCCGTCCTGCGCCAGTTTCCTGAGATGCCCGCCCGATTTTTGCCGTATCCATATGGGTGAGATAACCGCTTTTTTCCGCCTTGACTTCCAGAGAACAAGGGGAAAGGGGCAGTAAATCAGGCTGCTCGATGATGGCAGGATTTCCGCCTTGCTGTTTGAGCAGTTCACGGAATTTGGCAATGCCTGCGCCGTTGTCAATTTGCTGCTGCAACAGGGCTTTGCCTTCGGCTTCTGTCTGGACACGGCCTGCCAAAAGGAGCATGTGTGCGCCAAGCAGCAGGGAAACTTCCAGCAAGTCGCCTTTGACATTGCCTTTGAGAACTTCCATGGCTTCCATAACTTCCAGAGAATTGCCGATATACATGCCAAGAGGCTGATCCATACCGCTGATGATGGCGGTGACCTTTCTGCCTACATGTTGTCCCATTTCTACCATAATATGTGCCAATGCTTCGGCGTCTTTCTGTGTTTTCATGAAAGCGCCGCTGCCGCATTTTACGTCCAGCACGATGCCGTCCGCACCGGCGGCGATTTTCTTGGACATGATGCTGGCAGCAATGAGAGGAATGCTGTCTACAGTGCCTGTCACATCCCGCAGGGCATAGAGTTTTTTGTCCGCAGGTGTCAGGTTATCCGTCTGGCTCATGAGTACCAGATGGCTTGTTTTGCCGTAAGTCAGCGCATCTTCTTCCGTTACGCCCACCTGAAAACCGGGAATGGATTCCAGTTTGTCAATGGTGCCGCCGGAGAAGCCCAGACCACGACCACTCATTTTTACCACAGGTACACCAAGAGAAGCTACCAGTGGCGCAAGAATCAGTGTGGTGGTGTCGCCAACACCGCCGGTACTGTGTTTATCCACTTTGAAACCGGGCAGACTGCTCAGATCGAACAATGCGCCGGAGTGAGCCATTTCCATAGTCATCTGTGCCGTTTCTTCCGCATCCATGCCGTTGAGCAGAATTGCCATAAGCAGGGCGGAAATCTGGTAATCCGGCAGGGAACCGTCTGTGACGCCATGAATAAAGAAAGAAATTTCTTCTTTTGTCAGCTTTTGCTTGTCACGTTTTTTGATGATAATATCCTGAAAATCCATAAAATCCCTCCTTTTGATGGGGGTTTTCCCAAAGGTTTGTGTCATTGGAACCGCAAAAGCGATTACCAATATACCCTTATCATACCATAATACCAAGGAAAATACTATTCATTTATCATTGGGTTTTGGTTGTGGGAGAAGAAAAAAGGGTTTATAATAAAATTAATTTGAAAAGGAAAAGAGGGAGAAGATATGAAAAAAATCACAGCAGTATATTTTAGCCCCTGCGGCACCACAAAAACAGCTGTTTGTTCTGTGGCTGGCGGTTTGGGCGAAATGGCAAAAGAAGCGGATCTGACACCTTTGTCTGCGGCAGGCACCGAAATTTCTCTGGGCACAGATGATGTTCTGGTCTGCGGTGTACCATCTTTCGGGGGCAGAGTACCTTTGACAGCACTGGAACGAATCAAAAACCTTCATGGCAATGGTACAGCGGCAGTGGCTGTTGTTACCTATGGTAACCGTGCTTTTGACGATACCTTTGCGGAATTGCAGGATGCTTTGGAAGCACAGGGATTTGTGGTAGTGGCAGGCGTTGCTGCTGTTACACAGCATTCCATCGTAAACCAGTTTGGAGCAGGCAGACCAAATGCGGAAGACCAGACACAGCTGCAGGCATTTGGCAAAGAAATTGCGGAAAAATTGACAGGAGCACCAAAACGTGCAGAACTGCCCGGGAACAGACCTTATCTGGAACGTCATGGCGGCGGTCTGGTGCCTATAGTATCCGATGCCTGCAAGGGCTGCGGCAGATGCGTAACACACTGTCCTGTAGGTGCCATTCCCAAAGACAATCCCAAGACAACAGACAAAGACCTTTGCGTATCCTGCATGGGCTGCATCAGCGTATGTACCCAGAAGGCAAGAAGCCTGCCGGAAGCAGCCATTGGTATGCTGACAGAAAAATTGAGCAAAGTCTGCGCAGACAGAAAAGAAAACCAGCTCTTTTTCTGATATTTGAGTAAAAAAAGAAAGCCGAACCTTCCTTATTAATAAGAAGTTTCGGCTTTTTGTTTTTGGATGAGATTATTTGTTTTCCTGCAGCAGATGTTTTTCAACGATTTCTGCGGCATCTGCCATACATCCTTGGCAGCTTCTCAGAACCACGCCAGTACCCATACCTTTCAGTTCGCTGCAAAGGGTGGACTGGTTTTTGTTAGCGAAAATTTCGCTCATGGCTTTGAATGTGTCGTAGCAGTCAACTTTTGTCTGGGGTTTTTCCAGATTTGCGTCGGAAACTTTCAGGCCAACCAGATATGCCATAGCGGAAACGGCACCGCAGGTGCCCATAACGCCCATACCACGGCCAAAACATTCTACGGCACGGAATGCTTCTTTTTCATCTACGCCAAACAGATCGCTGTAAGCGCAGGCAACAGCTTGTGCGCAGTTATAGCCTTTTTTATGGTTTTCTTCTACACGTTTTTGTCTTTCTGTTAATTCTGTCAATTCAGTGATCTCCTTTCGTAATAGCATGAAAAAAGGATACCGCCTGATGGGGTATCCTCTTGGGTCGCTTTCAAATTATAAGCTGTTTACCAGTTTTGTCAGAGAGGATTTCTTTCTCGCTGCGGAATTTTTGTGGTAAATGCCTTTGATATAAGCTCTGTCGATTGCGGAAGCTGCGCCTTTCAGTGCAACAGCAGCTGCTTCTTTGTCGCCAGCGTTAACAGCTACGATTACTTTCTTCATTGCTGTTTTAACCTGAGATTTGATCATTTTATTTCTCAATGTTTTTTTGTTGATAACTTTGATTCTTTTCTTTGCAGATTTGATATTAGCCAATTTGCTTTCCTCCTAAAAATTCTTTTTTGTGGTTTTTCTTCGTCCGATATTGGGGAATATCGCTTTTTCTTTACTACATATTAACCACTTTGAGGACGGTACTCCTCCGACACGGTTGGGCGTATTTTGTCATGCAAATAGCCCGTGGTTAATTCAACACCATATATTCTACCTGATGATTCCCCATAAGTCAATGAATATATTTCAAATCTGCGGAAAAAATAAGGGAAAATACAGGAAGACGGTGAAAATATGGAACGAAAAGACAAACAGACGGCGGAAAAATTTTCTGTGCGGACGGATTTGGCTATCGAAGCCAGAGAAATGGCGCGGGAAGGACGGGAGGAAGCGGGGGAACCGGATGGTGTGCAGGTGGAAACCAGCCATACGGAGGACTATGAACTGACCCGTGTCCATATTTTGACAGAACAGGGCAGTCAGGTTATGGGCAAGCCTATGGGCAGTTATATTACATTGGAGGCACAGAAGCTGAAGGAAAATGACCCGGAAAGTCATACAGATATTGTGGCAGTGCTTTCGAAGGAATTGCAGCATCTGGCAAAACCAAAAAAGCAGGGGACAGTGCTGGTGGTTGGGCTGGGAAACTGGAATATCACCCCTGATGCATTAGGGCCGAAAGTGGTTTCCCGCATACTGGTAACACGGCACCTGCGGGACACTTTGCCGGAGGAGATGGCACAGACAGTCCGTCCGGTGGCAGCGGTAAGTCCCGGTGTCATGGGTATTACCGGCATTGAAACTGGGGAAATCGTCAAAGGCATTGTGGAAAAGATGCATCCAGATCTGGTCATTGCCATTGACGCGCTGGCGGCCAGAAAGACCAGCCGTATCAACGCCGCTATCCAGCTTTCTGATACAGGTCTTGCTCCCGGCGCAGGTGTTGGCAACAAACGGAAGATGCTCAGTGAGGAAACATTGGGGGTGCCTGTCATTGCCATTGGTGTGCCAACGGTGGTGGATGCGGCAACGTTGGTGAATGATACTATGGATCGGATGCTGGCGGAAATGCGGCATCAAACGGAAAAACAATCTCCTTTTTACCAAATGCTTATGGATATGGAATCAGAGGACAAATACCGCCTTATTACGGAACTTTTGACTCCCGCAGCGGAAAACATGTTTGTGACGCCAAAGGAAGTGGACGCTGTGGTAGACCGTCTGGCAGATATCATTGCCAAAGCCGTGAATATAGCCATGCAACCCGGTTTGACAGAGGAAGACTGGACGCTTTTTGGCTGAAAAAAAGTATCATATCATAAGAATGAGAATCCATGTGGATTTTCATTCTTATTTTTTGTGTGGAAAAAAGCGGATTCTTTTGGAGAAATCAGACTGGTTTTTCTTAAGAAAGATGGAACAATTTCTTAATTTTTTCGTCATATCATTAAAATTGGTCAAAGAAAGCGGAATTCCTGGCTTTTCCAGAGGGTAAAGCATGGTCGGTTTCTTGCAAATAAACAAAATTTGTAGTATAATTGCTGGAATAGTATGAGTATGAAAAGAAGGAGAATCCCATGGAAGAAGCTGCAATCGTATTAATGTTAAAGGAAAAAGAAAGTGGTTTTTTAACAAAGGAGCTGGGCTGCTATACTGTAAGCGGTAAAGAAAGTCTGCTGGATCGCATCTACGCAGAAGAAACGGACAACGGTATTGTGGTGCATATGGCTCTGGGCTGCGAAAAAGAAGCGGAAGACTGGGAATATGACGCGATTTTTGACTACTATGACGCGGATGCTCTGCAGGATGTGGTGGATACCGTGGCGGAAGAAGAAGGACATTTGAATCCTGTCTGGGTTGTGACATTCCCTTTCCAGGACGAAGCAGAAGCCATGGAACAGCGTCTGTCTGCTATTTTGCAGGCGCATGACGCAGAACTGCAGTCTGTTTATGCAGCCATTGTAGACAAAAAGGATGATTATTGTGAGCAATAAAAAATTCAGATCTGTCTGCCTGCTGACAGGGCTCTGCGCTTTTCTGGTAAGCGGCTGCAATTTTGGCAGTCAGGAAGAAACGCCGGAAGCAGACCCTCCTGTGCAGGATACACAACAGAATATAGAAACAGAAACGACGGATGAGGAAGTGACCGCTGAGGAAAATATTCCCATTGGTGCGCCGGAAGAAAGTGAAGTTGGGATCATTGCGCCCAGCATACATACGGAAGACGAAAGTCCCAAAACACCTGCCTCCACGTCCTCTAAAAGGGAACCTGTGGCGGATACGAAGCCTTTCTGGCAGAGTGAAAACACCATGCAGCTCAATAACCTGAAGTCTGTGGCATCTGCGGGACAGAGTGCATACAACGATTTGAGTACAAAGCTGGGCTGGATCTGCAAAAACGGCAAACTTTACGCTTATTATACGGGACAAACAGTCACCACAGATACGCTGGTAAGCAACGGGTATCTGGAAAGCGGTTTGTCTGCAGATGACTACGAAATCCTGTTGGTAGACGGTCGGGACTTAGCGGAATATGAAGGGGCGGAAGTGCCTGCGGAAAGCATGAATCTTTGCGTTTTTGCCGCGTCCAAACAGTCTGACGGCACCTATCTGCTGGCATCTGCGGCAGGACGTGCAGGACAGATTTCCTCTGTAAGTTATAACCGCCTGCTGGCAAGATATAACCAGAACCATGGAACCATGGGGCGTTTGTCCTCTGCTTCAGCGGAATATGGCAGAATTTTGAACTTTGTAGGGCTTTATGAAGGCAGTCTGGAAGACTATTTCGTCAGAGAAATCCGCAAAGATAATAAATATGCTGTGGTTACATTCTCCAGCAAGAAAAATACAGCGGATGTGAAACAGCATGTGCTGCGCAACGACAATAACTTCTGGGAAGTGGTTTATACCAACTTACAGAATGTATATTACCCCGTTACCAGCATCAATCGTGCCCTTCCGGACTTTAATCCGTCACTTTTGCCGGATTATAACCTGGCTGTATGGAAGAGTTATATTGTCCGCAGGGATCAGTCCTTGGTCAATACCATGATTTCCAAGCGTCTGATTACCGACGAAAGCCAGATTTATTATCAGTGCGGTACCGATCAGTATTTCTATATGGTGCTGACAAACGGTTCCCGTTATGTGGCTTATAAGATCGACGGTGTATGGCAGATTACCCATGTCAACAGCGACTACGAAGCCAATAACTTTATTTCTGCCAGAACCGGGCAGGATTATGGATTTATATTACTGGACGATTGACAGCCTCAGGCTGTGGCGGCGGTCTGTACCGAAGGTATGGACTGCCGTTTTTGTATCAGAAAGGAACGTGAGGAATTTGAAGAAAGCAAGTGGTGATACAGTCAAGACAAACGCCATGCGGCAGCTGGAAGTGGCAGGCATTTCCTACCGCACAGCGTCTTATGAATATGATGAAAACAATCTGTCAGGGCTTCATGCGGCAGAACAGGTGGGAATTCCGGCAGAACAGGTATTCAAAACCCTTGTGACAAGAGGGGATAAAACGGGAATCCTCGTTTTTTGTATTCCTGTGGATATGGAATTGGATTTGAAAAAAGCGGCAGCCGTTTCCGGTAATAAAAAACTGGAAATGACCCATGTGAAAGAACTGTTGGGGTTGACAGGATATATCCGCGGCGGATGTTCCCCCATTGGCATGAAAAAGAAATATCCTACCTTTATTGATGAAACTGCCATTTTGTTTGATGAAATTGCAGTCAGCGCAGGTATGCGCGGGGAACAGATTATTCTGAATCCCGAAGACCTTATTCGTTTTGTGGAAGCAAAGGAAGCTGATGTAACGAAGGAAATGCAGGATTAATAGAGAAGCCTATCTTTTTTCGGGACAACTTCATAAGAAAATAAAGAAAGCTGAAATCCTTATTTATGGAGGGTTTCAGCTTTCTGATTATTATGGTTGTTTTGGAGTAGGAATACCCACATTATGCTTTTTCAAAAATTGCGCCGCATCTATTTTGGAAAGGAGTACAGCGGCAAATATGAGAATACAGCCCAGAACCACTTTCGCTGTGACAGGTTCCTTGAGAAACCACACGGAAAAAAGAAATCCGAACAGAGATTCCAACGAAAGCAGGATGGCAGTTGCTGTTTCTGAGGTATAACGCTGTGCCACATTCTGAATGGTAAAAGCCAGAACGGTGTTTGGTACAATGAGGTATAACAGGCTGCCCAAAGTCAAAAGGGAACAGCTCTGTGGAATGCCGTCTGTGAGCAGAGCGGTTACAGCAGCCAAAAGGCCTGCCGACAGGAACTGGAAAAAGGACAGACGGATGGGGTCTTCATTTCTTGCGAAGATGCTCACCAATACAATCTGCAAAGCAAAGAGAAATGCAAACCCAACAGAAAGGCCTTCACCAAGCCCGATGGTCAGACTTTCATTGAGGCTGATGCAGCCGATACCGGCCAGTGTCAGAATTGCTGCCAGCAGTTCTCTGCCATTGATTCGCTTTCGCAGGAGAAAACAGCTCAGAAAAGGAACAAACATCACATAAGAAGCAATGAGGAAAGACTGTTTTCCGGGGGTGGTGCGGTCAAGACCAGCCAGTTGGACAGAAAGCCCCACAAACTGCAATATCCCTAAGAGCATCCCTTTTTTGGCTACATTTTTTGTGGTGTGCCGCAGACTGCGACAGAAAATCAGACCCAGACAAAGTGCGGAGCCTAAAAAGCGGAATGCCAGTATGGTAAAAGGCTCATATTCTGCCAAAGCGAATTTTCCTGCCAGAAAACCGCCGCCCCAAATGGCAGCAGCCAAAAGCAGACCCAGATTCGCCAGTATGGATTGCTGTTTTGCGGACATGACAGTCCCTCCTTTCGTTGGTGCCAGTATAACATGGATTTTTCAGTGATACAATAAATCTAACAAAATTAAATATATTGAAATTATGTGTGATGTGCTGTACAATGAGCGGAGAGGTGAGGGGCATGAAAAATACCAGAATCGGTGAGAAAATTGCAGAATATCGACGGAAAAATGGTTTGACTCTACGGGATTTTGCCAAGCAGACCAATTTGAGTACTGCTTTGCTCAGCCAGTTGGAACGGAATATTGGTAATCCCACTTTAAGCATCTTGTCTACGCTGGCAGAGGCCATGGGCATTTCTGTATCAGAACTGGTGGAACAGAAGGTGGAAAACGCCGAAATGATATTGCGGAAGGAACAGCGTAAGACAATCGTTATGTATCAGGGACAAACCATGTATGACGTTTTGGCTTGTGATACCTGTCATGCCAATCTGGAATTGCTTCTCATGACGCTGGAAGGAAAATCGTGGACATCCAATGGATATACCCAGCATACCCAAGAGGAGGAAGTGGCTTATGTGCTGCAGGGAGAAGTGACCATTGACTTGGAGGGGGAAGTCTTTGTGTTGGGGGAAGAAGATACCATCCGTATCCTGCCGGGAAGAAAACACAAACTCTATAACCACACAGATACAGAAGTGAAAGTATTATTTGTAAAATGCAGAGTATAAAAAAACCGATGTGAAAACATCGGTTTTTTTCATTCAAATATTAATTTGCAGGTACATAAATGGGATTGCTGGTGCCGCAGACCACGCCGTCCCGTACGGTAGCAATGCGGATGTAGAATCCCTGCTTATTTGTCATGGAAATGCCAAATGCATGGGGATAATTCCAGTACCACTGGTTGTTGTTCAGTGTGGTGTTTTTCACCTGCTGGTAATTGCCGCCTTCTTCGGAAGCAATATAAATATAGTAGTAATCCGCATCATAAACAGGTTCCCAAATGAAATAGGTATAGCCATTTTCCGTTGTATAACTGATATTTCTGGGAGCAGATGGCTGATATACATAATTCTTCATGCCGCTGATGGGCAGGTTCATGGTACGGTGTACCGCAAGAACTTTTTCAATGGGAATAGCGAAATACTGGTTTTCGCTGTAAGAAGAACACATGCCGATGACCTGTCCGGCTGCGTTGAACAAACCGCCGCCGCTGCTGCCGTGGGCAATGGGCGCAGTCATGGAAATGATGTCGTCTGTATATCCGTTGACAGTACCTGTGCTGGAAACATTGCGTTTGCCTTTGGGAGAACCAATGGCTGTGACTTTTTCTCCTGCTGTGATGGTATAAGATGGTGTCACAGGATGCAGTCCCTGTTTGTCAATTTGCAGGAGGGCAATGTCTGCCTGAGGGTCAAGACCTACAACGGTGATGCCGCCTGCGTAGATGGTGCCGTCATTGAATATAATCTGGGCTGTGGAAGCGTTTTCAATGACATGGAAGTTAGTGGCAATGAGGCCGTCCTCTGACAGAACGATGCCGCTTCCCTGAATTTTATTTGTCTGGATATAAACCACAGAGTCTGCGGTGGTATATTCCGGTGTGGCAGGTGCGCCGCCTCTTTCAATGGATACGGTGTAGGTTTTGGAGTCCCAAGTGACAGAAGCACCGCTGTAGTCTGCCACAAAACGCAGAGGAACCATGGTGATATCATCAATGATGCGGGGGGCTGCGTCTAATACCACTTGGGTATTATTGACGGTAGCATAAGCATTGTTGATGGTCAGATACATATTGGTATCTGCATCTTTTGCCACGATGGAACGGTCTTTTTCATTCCATACCACTTCGTAGCCCAGAGGTTCCATGATGTCCCGCATGGGAACCAGCACACGGTCATTTTCAATGACAGGGTCATGGCGGCAGGAAAGTACATTGCCGTCCAGCTGTACGGTCACATCTTTCGCCAAAGCAGGTACGGTGCTCCATAACAAAAGCAACAGTCCCAGAAGAATACTGTATTTGATTTTTCTCAAAGAATCACATCCTTTCTTATGCTTTTCAGTATAGCATAGAACCGGAAAAAGAAAAGAGAACAGTGAAAATTGCAAAGAAAACGTAAAATCCTTCCATATGGGACATCGTTGCTTTTCTACTTAAAATGTGGTATGCTGTTACCCGCAAGAAGCAGACAGGAGGAAACAAAATGTTTGAGAGAGTTTTGACAGAAGAAGATTTTGAGAAAGTATATCCCATTCTTGAACAGAGTTTTCCAGAAACAGAACTGCGCACAAGAGAAGATCAGCTTGCCCTGCTTCAAAATGAAAGATATCGTTTGTATGCCATCAAGGATGAAAAGGAAAAAAACGGTGGGGTGATTGCTGCCTGGGAGCTGCCTGATGATTTGCTGTACGTGGATCATTTTGCCATTTTGCCGGAAAAACGGAATCATGGTTTTGGCGGGGATGTGCTGGATATGTTTTTGGATTGGAAACGTAAGAAAGTCGTTCTGGAAGTGGAATTGCCGGAAGATGAGCTGACACGCCGCCGGATTGGATTTTATGAACGCCATGGGTTTGTGTGGAATGATTATCCTTATATGCAGCCGCCTATGCGCAAAGGACAGAAGCCTTTTCCCCTTAGATTGATGACCAGACCGGGTGCGCTGGATGGAGAAACTTATGAACAGTACCGCTCTGCACTGCACCATATCGTGTATCGTTATACCAAAGAGGATTTGGGCAGAGTGAACAAATAATCATGTGCATTATGCATGAATTCAGTTCGTATTTTACGGAATCAACTTGTTGAAACTGAATAAATGTACATGGATTTGAAAAATTAGCAGGAAAAAAAGAGGGTTTTTCCTGAAAAGGGAGAATAATAACATCATAAACATAAAGCATTAAGCTTTACTGCAACACAATCTAACAAATACGAAAAGGTATATCACCAACATCATGAAGGGGGAGATTGCGATGGTTCAGATTCTTGCAGGCGAAAAAGGTGAAGGTAAAACAAAGAAACTCATTGCAATGGCAAATGAAGCGGGCAAAACCGCGAAAGGCAGCGTTGTTTTCGTAGACGATGACAACAGCCGTATGTATGATCTGCATTATAGCGTTCGTTTTGTAGATACACCGAAGTTTATTATGGAAGACCCTCAGGTTTTCAGAGGATTTGTTTGTGGTATCCTTTCTCAGAATAGCGATATTGAAAAAATCTATATTGACGGCCTGAATCATATTGTAGACAAAGTTAGTGATGCGGATTTCGTGAAGTTCATCGAAGAACTGGAAAAGACTTCTGCTGAAGCTGAAACAGATATGATTATGATCATCAGCCGCAAACAGGATTTACTTCCTGCGGAAGTACAGAAATATCTGGTTTAATCTGTAAGTAAGAAAGACTGTATTCTTTATGAATACAGTCTTTTTTTGTGCCCATTTTTCATGTCGTACAAAGAAAAGAACAAGGAACTTAGATTCAGAAAAAATACACCATGATAGTTGTATGAAAGAAAAGATGTATGACATATGTAAATGCTGAATTTTCGGTATTTTATGAAAAAATTGCATGGAAAAAATACTGAAAAATGTGGTATGATTGTATATAATCAGAAACATGATGGACGATTCTTTACTTTTTGCCTATGACTATGGTAAAATATAAAATAATATTACGTATATTGTATGCATGAGAAGAAACGCATTGGCAGTATGCTGATTTTTAATCAAATAAATGAAGAAAGGTGAGAGAATATGAACAAATTCCAGGAAATGTATCAGGCAAAACGCAAATCCCCCGAAGAAGTTGCCATGTATGTAAAATCCGGTGACGTTTGCGCATGTCCCACAGGTTTGGAAGAACCTACCGCTATTTGTGAAGCGGTTGCAGCAAGAGCAATGAGAGGCGAACTGACAGGTGTTGTACACCACGCAACACTGTCCGTAAAAGGTGGCCCCTTCATGAAACCCGAACTGAAAGGCAAGTATGAATATGTATCCTGGTTTACAGGCGGCCCTGGCAGAAAAGGCATCCAGGAAGGTATCCATACTTATATTCCTTGTAACTACAGCACTATCCCCAGCTACTGGAGAGATGTTCAGCCCAGACTGAATGTTTTCTACGCAGAAGTTTCTCCTATGGACAAGCATGGTTACTTCAGCTGCCCTATGGCTGGCGCAGAAGTTGTAGCAATGCGTGAAAAAGCTGACATCATTCTGCTGGATGTAAACGATCAGATGCCTCGTGTTATGGGTGACTGCCTGATTCACATCTCTCAGGTAACCGCTCTGTGCGAATCCTCCAGACCTCTGCTGGTTCTGAACAACCCTCCTCTGTCCGATGACGATAAGAAAATCGGTCAGATGATCGCTGACGAAGTTTGCGACGGCGCAACTCTGCAGCTGGGTATCGGCGGTATCCCCAACGCTGTTGGTGTTCTGCTGAAAGACAAAAAAGATCTGGGTCTGCACACAGAAATGTTCACAGACAGTATGGTTGACCTGCTGGAATGCGGCGCAGTAACCAACATGAAAAAACCTATCCACGTTGGTAAAACTGTTGCAACTCTGGCTTGGGGTTCCAAGAAAATGTACGACTTCATGGACGACAACCCGGCTTTCGAAATGTATCCTGTAAGCTATATCAACAACCCTGCTGTTATTGCACAGCATGATAACTTCGTATCCGTTAACTCTTGTATCGAAGTTGACCTGTTTGGTCAGGTTTGCTCCGAATCCATCGGTACCAAACATTACAGCGGTTCCGGCGGTCAGCTGGACTTCGTAAGAGGTGCAAACATGTCCAAAGGCGGCAAAGGCTTCATCGCAATGCTTTCCACCACAAAAGGCGGCACTATCTCCAAAATCAAACCTATTCTGACACCTGGTTCCATCGTTACAACACCTAGAAACGAAGTGGACTTCCTGGTAACAGAAAACGGTATCGTTCGTCTGAAAGGTCAGACAGCTAGCCAGAGAGCAAAAATGATCATTTCCCTGGCTGCGCCTCAGTTCCGCGAAGAACTGGAATTCGAAGCAAAGAAAATGAACCTGATCATCTGATCTGGAATATCTAGAAAAGCCTCGGCTATAGGGGCTGCTTCATAAGAAAATAAAGATAGCCGGAATCCTGCAAAAGGATTCCGGCTATTATATTTTTATAGGGCTGGAGAGCAGATTTACCAAGGCTTTTTAAGTTCTTTTTTGAGGGGATTTCGTTTGACAATGATAGGTGTATATGCTATCTTTGTGGTAGGATTTTTGTGGGAAGATTTACGAAAGAAACGGAAGGGAGAAACGATTGTGAGAGCAAGTTGGGACGAATATTTTATGGAGATTGCGGAGATTGTCAAGACCAGAGCTACATGCCTGCGCAGACAGGTAGGGGCGGTCATTGTCAAAGATAACCGTATCATTACAACAGGGTATAACGGTGCTCCTGCGGGCCTGAAACATTGTACGGAAATGGGCGGCTGCGAACGTCAGCGTCTGGGCATTCCCTCCGGCGAACGCCATGAGCTTTGCCGTGCCCTTCACGCAGAGCAGAATGCCATCATTCAGGCGGCAAAACTGGGTATTTCCACAGAAGGCGCGACCATTTATATCACATTGCAGCCTTGTGTCATTTGTGCGAAAATGCTCATCAATGCTGGTATCAAACGTATTGTGCACAAAGGGGAATATCCCGATGAACTGTCCAGAAAAATTCTGGAAGAAGCGGATATTGAAGTGGTAAAAATGGACTGAGCATTTCCGCTAACAAAGAACATCAAAAACTGACCTGCATCTGATTTTTACGACAGCAAACGGGTCAGTTTTTTTGCATGAAATCACAGGTTTTCGTTTGCCAGCAGATTATTTTTATTGTATAATATTTTATTAGTGATTTCTTGAGAACAGAGGTGAAAAGCTTTGGCAGCAAAAGGGAGCAGCACGGGGCGAAAGACAACAAAATCCCCTGCGGTGAAGAAAACAGGCAGCAAAAGCACAAAAACAACGACTGCAAAAACAACAGCAAAAAAAGCGAGTCATACAAAAAATACAAAATCTGCACCCAAGCGGGAAACCACCCGTATGCCGGAAAGCAGAGAACGATTTGGTGATAGTATCTTAGACGAAGTGATACTGATTGTCATCATCGTCATCTCGGCGGTGGTGTTCATCAGCCAGATCACCAGTAAAATGGGGGTTGTTGGTCAGGTAATCGGGGGACTTTTTCAAGGGCTGTTAGGCATCAGCGGCGTATTGCTGCCGGTGCTGGTGATCATTTATTGCATCTGGATGCTTATGTCAGAAGAACGAAAATGGCCTTTGGTGCGTGCCTTTGGCGGTGCGTTGTTCCTGCTGACGGTGGCGTCTGCGGCGTATCTGTTCCATCCTTTGAATGTTTCCGGGGATCTTGGATTTGCGAAAAAAGCCATGGAGCTTTTTGACAGCGGTTCTTTGACCAACGGCGGTTTGATTGGCGGACTCTTTGGCGGCGGACTGTTTGGGCTGCTGGATGCATTGGGCAGCGTCATTGTTTTGCTGGCGATGCTGGTGATTTCCATCATTCTGGCAACAGGACGTTCTTTCTTTGGTGCTATGGGTACACTGGCAGACCATCAGAAAGTCAGAAGACAGGTGCGCAATGAGAAAATCAAAAATAAAGCTGACCGCATCCGTCAGGAAGAAAAAATGGAAGCGGCACGACTGGAAAAACAGGAAGCAAAGCGTCGCCGTGTGATGAATAAAGAAGATTTCAACATTGAGCTTCACGAAGTGGAAGCCACAGATCATCCTGAGGTGAAAGAAACGGTTTTCCGTCAGAAAAAGCAGGATTACAGTGTGAAAAAACGGGAACCCATTTACGATTTTGTGAAAGAAAACGAAATGCCCATGGAAGAACCCAAACGGGATTTCAATGTGGTATTTGGTGGAAAATTGCAGGTGGATGAGCTGGAGCAGGGCACACAGATGCCGCCCAAATCCACAGAACGCTTTAAGGTGGTAGAACCACTGAAAGAAGTTGCCAAAAAACAGGAACCTGTGGAAATGACAGAGGAAGAAGCGGTATACGAAAAAATCTTCGGCGAAGATAATACCGTAGAAAATATGGCAGAAGAAACGCCCGAAGAAGCATGGGATATGGAATCTCAGGCGGCAGCCCTTGCGGCAGAAGCTATGCGGGCAGCAGAAGAAAAAACAGACTTCCATTTCGCAGATTTGGAAGATGCAGAAGAAACAGTATCTCCAGAAATGGACGTGCCAGAAGTGGAAGAACCCGCGGCAGAAGAAATGCCAGTGGAAGAAGTACAGCCTGTTGTAGAAGAAATGCCAGTGGAAGAAGTACAGCCTGTTGTAGAAGAAATGCCAGCAGACGTACCTGCACCGGAACCGGTAAAAACGGAAACAACAACAAGCCCGGAAGCGCAGAAAGAAACAGCACAGCAGCCAGCAGCTGCCCCTGCGGAACCGGCAGAAAAGCCTTATGTGTTCCCGCCTATCAGTTTGTTAGGACGTGACCCCGGCAATAACAGTGGTTCTGGCATTCTGGAACAGCAGAAAAACGGCAGAAAACTGGAAATGACACTGAAAAGTTTCGGTGTAGAAGCCCGCGTCATCAATGTCAGCGCAGGCCCCACTGTTACAAGATACGAAGTTTCTCCCAGTCAGGGGGTTAAGGTCAGCAAGATTGTCAATCTGGCAGACGATATCGCCCTGAATCTGGCGGCCAGCGGCATTCGTATTGAAGCGCCTATCCCCGGCAAAGCGGCGGTAGGTATCGAAGTTCCTAATAAAGAAACTAAGTCCGTATATCTGCGGACAGTGCTGGAAAGTGATGCTTTCCGCAAACACCCCTCTAAGCTAGCTTTTGCTTTGGGGGAAGACATTACAGGCAATCCCATTGTCACAGACATTGCGAAAATGCCTCACTTGCTCATTGCCGGCGCAACAGGCAGTGGTAAGAGTGTCTGCATCAATACACTGATTACAAGTATTTTGTATAAGGCAGACCCGAAAGAAGTCAAACTCCTTCTGGTTGACCCCAAAGTGGTTGAATTGAGTGTATATAATGGTATTCCTCATTTGCTCATTCCAGTTGTTACCGACCCGAAAAAAGCATCGGCGGCACTGAACTGGGCAGTAAGAGAAATGCTGGAAAGATACAATGATTTTGCAGCATGCGGTGTCCGTGACATCAAAGGTTTCAATGCCATGAAGGAAGAAAAAGGAGAACCGGAAGCAAAAATGCCCCAGATCGTTATCATCATCGACGAATTGGCCGACTTGATGATGGCGGCACCCGGCGAAGTAGAGGATTCCATCTGCCGTCTGGCGCAGATGGCTCGTGCGGCAGGCATGCATTTGATTATTGCCACACAGCGTCCTTCCGTAGATGTTATCACTGGCGTTATCAAAGCCAATATTCCTTCCCGTCTGGCATTTGCCGTTTCCTCCGGCATTGACTCCCGTACCATTTTGGATATGGTTGGCGCAGAAAAACTGCTGGGCAAAGGGGACATGCTGTTCTATCCTTCCGGTCAGTCCAAACCTTCCCGTATTCAGGGGGCTTTTGTAACAGATAAAGAAGTGGAACAGATTGTAGACTTCCTGCGGAAAAGCAGTCGTCCCGGATATACACAGGAAATGGTGGACCAGATTACGGCAGTGGCAAAAACCGCCAGCGGCCCCAGTGAGGAAACAGACGAGTTTTTCGAACCGGCAGTGGATTTGATTCTGGAAAAAGAAAAAGCTTCTGTTTCCATGCTCCAGCGTCAGTTCCGCATTGGCTATAACCGTGCGGCAAGACTCATGGACGAACTGGAAAGAAGGGGACTGGTTGGGCCCGAAGAAGGCAGCAAACCAAGAAAAGTCCTCATCACCAGAGCACAGTGGGAGGAAATGCAGTCCCCCACAGAGGAAAACGCATAAAAGAATATGGATTTCATACAGGTTGCACATTGACAAATTTCGTCTCATATAGTACCATTTTGGTAGAGTCATATGACTGACGGAAGTGGAGTAACCACATGGAGTATGACAGATTTGATGCCGACCGTCTGGGCGATTACGCTTGGACTGTCGGCTTTTTTTCAAAGTAGGACAGGCAAGCGCAAGGACATATTGGAATCGGAGAGAGGAGTTTTTGAAGATGAAAACAGATTTGCAGATTGCACAGGAATGCACCATGGAACCCATTACCGCCATTGCGGCGAAAGCTGGCATCCCCGAAGAATATGTGGAATGTTATGGCAAGTATAAAGCCAAAGTGAGTGATAAATATTATAATCAGATCAAAGACAGACCCGACGCAAAACTGATTCTGGTAACAGCTGTAAACCCTACACCTGCTGGGGAAGGCAAAACAACCGTTACCATCGGCCTGACACAGGCCCTTCAGCAGATGGGCAAAAACGCGCTGACATGCCTGAGAGAACCCTCTCTTGGCCCCTGCATGGGTGTCAAAGGCGGTGCGGCTGGCGGCGGCTATGCACAGGTAGTGCCTATGGAAGACATCAACCTGCATTTTACAGGTGACCTGCACGCCATCACAACAGCAAACAACCTGTTGGCTTCCATGGTGGACAACCATATCCAGCAGGGCAATGAACTGAACATCGACCCCAGAAAAATCGCTTGGAAAAGAGTTGTAGACCTGAATGACAGACAGCTTCGTCATGTGATTTCCGGTCTGGGCGGCAAAGTCAACGGCGTTCCCAGAGAAGACAGCTTCCAGATTACCGTTGCTTCTGAAATCATGGCAATCTTCTGTCTGGCAAACGACCTGCATGACCTGAAAGAAATGCTGGGTAAAATCATCGTTGGTTATACTTATGATGATGAACCTGTTACAGCAAAACAGATTGGCGCAGACGGTGCCATGACTGTTCTGCTGAAAGACGCTCTGCAGCCCAACCTGGTACAGACACTGGAACACACACCTGCATTTATCCACGGAGGTCCTTTCGCAAATATCGCTCATGGCTGCAACAGCGTGCGCGCTACAAAATTTGCTATGAAACTGGCTGACTATGTGGTAACAGAAGCAGGCTTCGGCGCTGACCTGGGTGCAGAAAAATTCTTCGACATCAAATGCAGAAAAGCTGGTCTGAAACCTGACGCAGTTGTACTGGTTGCAACCGTTCGTGCATTGAAATACAACGGCGGCGTTCCTAAAGCAGATTTGAGCAACGAAAATCTGGACGCACTGGCAAAAGGTTTCGTAAACCTGGAAAAACATATTGAAAACATCCAGAAATACGGCGTACCCGTTGTGGTTACACTGAACCACTTTGTAGCAGATACAGACGCAGAAGTGGCTTATGTGAAAGAACGCTGCGAAAAAATGGGCGCAACATTTGCAGTGGCAAAAGTATGGGCTGACGGCGGCGAAGGCGGCAAGGCACTGGCTGAAAAAGTTCTGGAAACACTGGAAACAAAAGAAAGTAATTTCCATGTGCTGTATGAAGACAACCTGTCCATCGAAGAAAAGATCAACAAAGTATGTAAAGAAATCTATGGTGCAGGTCATGTAAGCTTCACAGCAGCAGCGAAGAAAACACTGGCGCAGATCGAAAAACTGGGCTTTGAACATTTCCCTGTTTGTATCGCAAAAACACAGTACTCCCTGTCTGACGATCCCAAGGTGCTGGGTCGCCCTGAAGGTTTTGAAGTAACTGTAAAAGAAATCCGCATTTCTGCTGGTGCAGGCTTTATCGTTGCACTGCTGGGCGATGTTATGACAATGCCCGGTCTGCCTAAGAAACCTGCGGCACTGAACATCGACATTGATGCTGACGGCAACATTGTTGGTCTGTTCTAATTCAATCAAATCATAAAGGAGTTATGCTATGAAGGCACAACGCATCGACGGAAAGGCTATTTCCGATCAGATCAAAGAAGAAGCTGCCTTGGAAGCACAAAAATTACAGCGGCAGGGGATTACCCCCTGCCTTGCTGTGGTTTTGGTGGGGAACGATCCTGCTTCCATGGTATATGTAAATAATAAGAAAAAGGCTTGTGAAAAAGTGGGTATCCTCTCCCGTTCCTATGAACTGCCGGAGGATACGGAAGAAAAAGATCTGCTGGCACTGGTGGAACAGCTGAACATGGACAATAGCGTCCATGGGGTGCTGGTACAGCTGCCTTTGCCTCCCCAGATTGATGAGGAAAAAGTCATTCTGGCTGTAGACCCTAAAAAAGATGTGGATTGTTTCCATCCTCTGAATGTGGGTCTGCTCCATACAGGTCAGAAGGGATTTTTGCCCTGTACCCCTGCAGGTGTGCTGGAACTCATTGAACGCAGTGGTCATACCATCGAAGGCAAACACTGTGTTGTCATTGGACGGAGCCATAATGTAGGCAAACCCACCGCTATGCTGCTTTTGCAGAAAAACGGCACTGTTACCATCTGCCATTCCAAAACAAAGAATCTGCCAGAAATCTGCAAAGAAGCGGATATTCTGGTGAGTGCAGTAGGCAAACTTCATACGGTCACCAAAGATATGGTGAAAGAAGGGGCTGTAGTCATTGACGTTGGCATGAACCGCAATGAAAACGGCAAGCTTTGCGGTGACGTAGATTTTGACGATGTTTGCGAAGTGGCTGGCGCAGTTTCTCCTGTGCCTGGCGGCGTAGGACTCATGACCGTTGCCATGCTCATGAAAAACTGCATCACAGCGGCAAAACCGCAGAACGGACTGTAAAAATAGGAATATCATTGACGTGTAAAAACGTGGATGATATTCTTTTTTTATAAGGAAAAAGAGGTGAATGAATCAAAACGGAAAAGGGGGAACGCAAATGAAAGTACGAAAAATTTGGATTGCGGTACTTTGTGTGGTCATTGGTGTGGTCTGGTGGATATTGCGTCCGCAGAGTTTGGTGCATGTGGCAGGTGTTGCGGACAAGGCAGAACAGATCACCCGTTACAGCATCAGTGCTGTGGATGATGATTTGGCGCAATGCTGGGTAACAGAACCGGAGGATATGCAGGAGATTTGGCAGGCGTTGGAAACCTCTAAAGTGACTTTTGTACCGAAATCATCAAAAAGTGTGACTTATGACGGCGATCAGGTCATGTATCACTTGCGGATTTACGAGGGTGAGAAACCTGTGGCAGAGCTTGGCTTTTTGGATGATGGTCGGGTATTGGGGGATACCTGGGAATATCGTTACAAAGGAGAAAATCCGGCGGCATGGACTCAGATGCTGAAAGGATTGCTGGAAAAATACACAAATTAAGCGGAAAACATAGATTTTTTGCAAAAAGTATAGTATACTCATAGGATAGACAAAGAAGCGGAGCAGAGTTTTGTTCCGCTTCCTTTATGAGAATCGATGTTTAAGGAGGAAACCAATGAAAGGAACGGTAGCATTTACCTCTTTGGGCTGTGACAAAAACCGCGTAGACAGCGAAGTCATGCTGGGCTTGTTGCAGGAGAGAGGATATCAGGCAGTAGCGGACGAAGCGGAGGCAGACATCATTGTGGTCAATACCTGCTGTTTCATCCGGGACGCTCTGGAAGAAAGCATTGAAACCATTCTGGAAATGGCGAAATATAAAACAGAAGGCAAGTGCAAAGGTCTGATTGTGGCAGGTTGTCTGGGACAGCGTTACGAAGCGGAATTTTTTGATGAGATTCCCGAAGTAGATGCCATTTTGGGTACTGCCGCTTATGAAGAAGTGGCAGATGCCGCTGACCGGATTCTGGGAGGCGAACATACCTTCAAATGTCTGGAAGATATTGACAAACCCATGAAGGACGAAAACGGCAAACTCCGTGTTCTTTCCACAGCGCCTTATTTCGCTTATCTGAAAATTTCCGAAGGCTGTGACAACCACTGTACTTACTGCGTCATTCCCAAAATGCGCGGCAAACACAGAAGCCGTACCATGGAAAGTCTGGTGGAAGAAGCAGAAATTCTGGCAAAACAGGGCGTAAAAGAACTGGTCATTGTGGCACAGGATACTTCCATTTACGGCAGGGATTTATACGGCGAGCCCAAACTTCATGAACTGCTGGAAAAACTGGCGGCAGTGGAAGGCATCCAGTGGATTCGTCTGCTGTACTGCTATCCCGAAACACTGACACAGGAAACCATCGACGTTATGGCGAAAAACGAAAAAATCTGTCATTATATCGACATGCCTATCCAGCATGGATGTGATACCGTACTGAAACGCATGGGCAGAAAGAGCAGTCAGGATCTGATTCGCCAGACTGTGAAAAAACTTCGTGACGCGATGCCGGATATTGCCATCCGTACCACACTGATTGTGGGCTTCCCCGGAGAAACAGAGGAAGAATTTGCGGATTTGCAGAAATTTGTGGAAGAAATGCGCTTTGACCGTTTGGGTGTATTCTGCTACTCTCAGGAGGAAGGCACTCCTGCGGCAAAAATGGAAAACCAGATTGACGATGAAGTGAAAGAAGAACGTCAGAGAATCATCATGGACATCCAGAAAAATATTGCCGCTTCCCTGTGTCAGCAGGAAGTGGGCAAAACACTGGAAGTGCTGGTGGAAGGCAAACTGCCGGAAGAAAATGTATACTGCGGTCGTACCCGTTGGGATGCGCCGGATATTGACGGCATGGTATTTTTCCATGCAGAGGAAGAAGCCTATTCCGGGGACTTCGTTTCCGTGAAAATCAAAGAAGCCGGGGACTATGATTTGATGGGAGATGTGGTTTATGCAGATGAATTTACCGAATAAGCTGACAACCATGCGGGTGATTCTCATTCCCGTATTCCTGTTGGTGCTGTTCCTCATGGATGAGCCAATGAATCGCTATATTGCAACAGCGATTTTCATTGTGGCATCCCTGACGGACTTTTTGGACGGTCATATTGCAAGAAAGTATAATCTGGTAAGTAACTTTGGGAAATTTATGGACCCTCTGGCAGACAAACTGCTGGTCATGTCTGCGCTGGTATCCATGGTGGCAATGGAAGACCTGCCTGCATGGGTGGTTATCGTGATTCTGGCAAGAGAATTTGCCATCACCGGTTTCCGTACCCTTGC
>NZ_CAJMDQ010000009.1 GCF_905212195.1 uncultured Anaerotignum sp.
GGCAAAAAAGTGCGGCGCACTGCGCCGCACTTGAGACTGTTATACTCAGTAATTGATTATCCTCTGGCGTATCTGGCAGAAACGGGGGACGCAGACAGGGATTGCCGTTTTGATGTGGCAGAAATTTTGGAAGAAGACGGAAAGAAATATTTCCGATATATCGAAAACGCCTTTGAGGCATAAAGGAGGAAGAAACTTGCAGATTGTAAAAAAAGGTGATGTGGAACTGATCACATTCGATAATCTGACCCAGACAGGCATGGTGAAACATGGCTTCACCACCCGTCACGGCGGCGTCAGCACAGGCTATTACGGCACCATGAACATGGGCTTTTCCAGAGGGGAGGACAGAGCTCCTGTGGCGGAAAATTACCGCATTTTGGCAAGAGCCTTGGAGCTGGACGAAAACGCTTTTGTGGCAACCCAGCAGACCCATACCACAAACGTACTGAAAGTGACAGCCAAAGACAAAGGATGCGGCGTTACAAAAGACAGAACTTATCACGATATCGACGGCTTGATGACAAATGAACCGGGCATCAATCTGGTGATTTTCGGGGCAGACTGCGTGCCCGTTTTTCTGTTGGATACCAAAAACAAGGCTATTGGTCTGGCACACTGCGGCTGGAAAGGCACTGCCGACCGTATGGCAGAAAAAATTGTACAGGAAATGATGGCGGCATATGGCACAAATCCCAAGGATATTGTGGCAGCCATTGGCCCCTCCATTGGGAAATGCTGTTTTCAGGTGGATGACCCTGTGGTAAATTTGTTCCGCAAACAGATTGCCTTTGCAGACGACATCATTTTTGACGACCCCACAGAAGAAGGCAAATACAAAATCGACCTGTGGGAAACCAACCGCAGACTGCTGGCGGAAATGGGTGTGGAAAACATTGAGATTTCCGGTCTTTGCACCATGTGTGACACAGAGCGGTTCTACTCCCATCGGAAAATGCGGGAAAATCGCGGCGTTATGGCTGGCGTCATGACATTGCTGTAAGAAAGACAGAAGGGCGTGAAATTTGAAGGTTTCACGCCTTTTTCTTTTTTATAAGGGTATTCGAGGCGGTTTTTGTTGTTCCGGCGTGGACAAGGGGGCTTTTTTGCGTAAAAATTTTGTGAAAAAGCCCGGAAATGTGGGAAAGTATTGTATGTACCGCCTTTTTTATGCTATAATACATAGAATGTGAAAGTGGGGGCGTATGCCCCCTTCTGTATGAAAATGAAAAACAATGAACATAGAGTTGGAGGAAAACAAATGAGCAAACCCATCGTAGCAGTGGTGGGACGTCCCAACGTGGGCAAGTCCACCCTTTTCAACAGGCTGGCGGGCGAACGCATTTCCATCGTACAGGATACCCCCGGCGTAACACGTGACAGAATCTACGCAGACGTAGAATGGCTGAATCACAAATTTACACTCATCGACACTGGTGGTATGGAAATCGGTTCTGAAGAAATCATTCAGAAACAGATTTTGCAGCAGGCGGAAATCGCCATTGAAACCGCTGACGTTATCCTGTTTGTCACAGACGTAAAAGCAGGCGTTACTGACGACGACCGTCAGGTGGCAAACAAACTGCGCCGCACCAAAAAACCCGTTGTGCTGGCGGTCAACAAAGTAGACAGCGTAAAGCGCGACACCATGGATATTTACGAATTTTATGAACTTGCCATCGGCGATCCCATGCCCATTTCCGCAGGTCAGGCACTGGGTCTGGGGGATATGCTGGATCAGGTAGTGGCACACTTCCCTGAAGACAGCGACACACAGGAAGAAGACGATGCCATCAAAGTTGCCATCATCGGCAAACCTAACGTAGGTAAGTCCTCCCTGATTAATAAGATTCTGGGAGAAGACAGACTCATCGTCAGCAACATTCCCGGTACCACCCGTGACGCCATCGACTCTCCCATTGAAGTGGATGGTCAGAAATATGTGTTCATCGACACAGCGGGTATGCGCCGTAAGAGCAAGATTAAAGAAGAAATCGAGCGTTTCAGTATCATCCGTGCCGTTGCTGCCGTAGAACGCTGTGACGTTGCCATTCTGGTCATTGACGCCAACGAAGGTATCACCGATCAGGATACAAAGATTGCCGGTATTGCCCATGAAAGAGGGAAAGCGGCTATCGTTGCTGTAAACAAATGGGATTCCATCGAAAAAGATGATAAGACCATGAACAAATACCTGAAGGACATCGGCAATGAACTGGCGTACATGCCTTATGCACCCAGAGTGTTCATTTCCGCGCATACAGGTCAGCGTGTAAATCGTCTGCTGGAACTGATTAAGACCGTAAACGAAAACCACGCCCTGCGTATCAGCACTGGTGTTCTGAATGAAGTGCTCATTGAAGCAACAGCGATGCAGCAGCCCCCTGCGGACAAAGGCCGTCAGCTGCGTCTGTACTACATGACACAGGTATCCGTAAAACCCCCTACCTTTGTCATTTTCGTTAACGAGCGGGAACTGTTCCACTTCTCTTACCGCAGATATATCGAAAACCAGCTGCGGGAAGCCTTCGGTTTTGTGGGCACACCCATTCATTTTATCGTAAGAGAAAAAGGGGATAAGGATTGATATGTTTCGACTGATTTGTATTGCCATTGGGTACTTTATCGGTTGTATCCAGACGGCGTTCATCATGGGCAAGCTCTGCAAAACAGACCTGAGCAAGAAAGGCAGCGGCAATCTGGGCACCACCAATGCCCTGCGTGTGCTGGGGTTTAAAGCAGGAGCAGTTACATTCATCGGGGATATTTTAAAAGGGGTCGTTAGTTTCATCATTGCCAGATGGCTGTTCCCGGATATGGGCATTCTGGCAGGGATTTATGCCTGCGCAGGTACCATCTTAGGACATGATTTTCCTTTTTACCTGCATTTCAAAGGCGGGAAAGGCATTGCTGCCACCATTGGGCTGGTGCTGTGCATCGGTTTTACAGAATCCATGCCGCTGATGCTCATTTCCTTTATCATCGGTATTGTGGCAGTGGCAATGTCCGGTTATATTTCTCTTGGCTCCATGCTCTTTTCCATTGCCATTCCCGTTTGTGCCTTTTTCTTCCAGCTTCCACTGGAAGGAGCGCTGGTGCTGACAGCGCTGACCATTCTGGCACTGTGGAAACATCGGGCAAATATCGGAAGACTGCGTGCAGGCAATGAAAACAAGTTTACTTTGACAAAGAAAGTCTGAGGAAGGGGAGTTTGTTATGAAAAATGTAGCGGTAATCGGTTCCGGCAGCTGGGGCACAGCCCTTGCCATCATTCTGACCAAGTATGACCATCAGGTGAAAATTTGGGCAAGAAGTCAGGCAGCTGTAGACGAAATCAATAGCAAACATACCAACGAAAAATATCTTCCCGGCGTTACATTGCCGGAAACACTGACAGCCACCACAGACCGTGAAGCGGCGCTGGAGGGTGCGGAAATCGTTATTTCTGCGGTGCCTTCCCGTGCGGTGCGCCAGACTATGACAGACTTTGCGCCTTATTTCAAACCCGGCATTGTCATCGTCAATGTGGCAAAAGGTCTGGAGGACGGCAGTCTGCTGCGTCTTTCTCAGGTAATTCAGGAATGCGTGCCTCAGTGCGAAGTATGCGTGCTGTCCGGCCCCAGCCATGCGGAAGAAGTGGCAAGAGAAATCCCCACCACATGCCTCATTGCTTCTGAAAATGAAGAAGTGGCAAAAATGGTGCAGAAAGAATTCATGAATCCCAAATTCCGCATTTACACCAGCACAGACGTCATTGGCGTGGAAATGGGCGCGGCTCTGAAAAACGTTATGGCATTGGCAGCAGGTATGAATGATGGTCTGGGCTTTGGGGACAACAGCAAAGCGGCTCTCATGACAAGAGGCATCGCGGAAATGAAGCGTCTGGGCATTGCCATGGGCGGCAAAGCGGAAACATTCGCTGGTCTTTCCGGCATCGGTGACCTGATTGTGACTTGTACCAGTATGCACTCCCGTAACCGCCGGGCAGGCATCCTGCTGGGACAGGGCAAAAGTCTGGAAGAAACACTGGCAGAAGTCAAAATGGTTGTAGAAGGTGTCAACACCGTACAGGCCGCTTGTCATCTGGCAGAAAAATACCATGTTGACCTGCCCATCACACAAGCCATCAATGACGTGCTGTTCCATGGGAAAGATACCCAGACAGCTGTACTGGAATTGATGACAAGAGAAGGCAAGTCCGAATAAATTACATATAAAAATGTCCTTTTCGGACATCTTCATAAGAAAATAAAGAAAGCCAGAATCCATAGTAGGGGTTCTGGCTTTTTTGATGTAGATTTTTTGCTTTATTCCGCAGTGCAGTGTCTGCCTTTTTCCGTCAGGATGGTCATGCACAGAGCAAAGACCAACAGCAGTACAGGATACAGCCCCATGGAGATTTTTTCCGACAGAAAACCGGACACGGGAGGCATGGTGGTGCTGCCCAGATAAGAGATTGCCATTTGGGTGCCCATGAGGGATTGTGACAGAGATTTTCCAAACCGCTGAGGTGTAGCGTGGAGCAGGCTGGGATAAATGGGCGCACAGCCCAGCCCTGTGAGAATCAGTCCCAGACAAAGGAACAGGTTATGCAGGGGCAGAAGTATCAGAAGTATGCCCACAATGGCGGTGCCTTCTCCCAGACGTACCATGGCGTCATCGGAAAACCGCAGGGTAAGGAAGCCGCTGAAGAATCGTCCGGCAGTGATGCCCAAATAGAACAGGGAAATCCATTTCGCGGCAGTTTCGGCGGAAATGCCCCGCACAGCTACCATGTAACTGCTGCCCCAAAGACCTGTGGTCAGTTCCAGCGCGGAATAGAAGAAAAACGCCGTCAGAGCGGCTTTGACACCGGGACGTTTCAGCAGTTTTCCCCACTTTGGTGTTTGGGGACGAACCGTTTCGCCGCCGGAAAGGGGCAGCTCCTGTTTTTTCCATAAGGGCAGGGACAGGAGCAGGATGAGGGTCAATGCCATTTGCAGGAAGGAAATGGTGCGGTAGCCTGCCTGCCAGCCCATGCCGCGGCTCAAACATAAGCCCATGATGTAAGGCCCTCCCGTAGCGCCGATACCCCAGAAACAATGAAGCCAGCTCATGTGCTTTGCTTTGCAGTGGAGGGCGACGAAGTTATTCAGGGCAGCGTCTACGGAGCCAGCTCCCAGACCGTAAGGGATTGCCCAAAGGCAGAGGGCAAAGAAGCTGTCGGAAAGGGAGAAGCCAAAAAGGGCAAGGGCAGTCATGGCAACGCTGCACATGGTGACGGCGCCTGTGCCGAACCGCTGGATGACCCGATGGCTCATAAGGCTGGACAGTATGGTGCTGGCGGTAATGAGAAAGGAAATGACGCCGCCTAAAGAAAGGGAAACGCCTAAACTTTCCTGCATTTGCGGCCACGCGGAGCCCAGCAGGGAATCCGGCAGTCCCAGTGAAATAAACGATACATAAATCAGTGCCAGAAGCAATGAAAACATAAAATACCTCCAAAAAGTAAGCAGTCTGTCTTTTTTTGCAAAAACAGTCCGCGAAAATGCGTACTCTATTAAAATACCGCCGAAAAAGGCTTGATGCAATCAATATATAGACGTATACTATAAAAAAACGGACAGGAGGGGTAGTATGTCATTGGATGCCTGTGATGTAAACGTCAATCCCAGACAAATGGAACTGCGTCCCCATGGCACGGCGGATTTTCCCTGCGGCGGCTATGATACCCAGATTCGCAGCGGCGAAAAAGGCGGCGTTGCCTGGCATTGGCACGAAGAAACAGAAATATTATATGTAACGGAAGGCAGTGTGGAAGTATTCCTGCCGGACATGCGCTGGACCCTTTCCAAAGGCGAAGGGGCTTTCATCCATGCCAATGTGCTCCACAGCATACTGGCGGCAGGCGAAGGGGGCAAAATCCGCTCCGCTGTATTCCATACAAGACTCATCAGCGGCGGACAGGATACGGTTTTTCAGAAAAAATATATCGCCCCTCTGCTGGCTTATGGCGGCATTAAGGGGCTGCCCCTGACGGGGGAAGAACAGTGGCAGAAGGATATGCTGGCGGAAATCAAGGAAATCGTCCGCTTTCTGGAGAAAAAAGAAGAAGGCTATGAATGGGATGTGCGGGATACGCTGGGACGCTTGTGGCGGAATCTCTATGCCCATACAAAGCCCGTGGAAGGCGGAAACAGCCGGAAAACCATGGATGCACAGCGGCTCAAGAGCATGCTGGAATTGATTCAGAAAGAGTATAACGAGCCTTTGGACTTGGCAAGGATTGCCAGAGCGGCAAACATCGGGGAGAGGGAATGTCTGCGGTGCTTCCATCGTACCATTGGCATTTCTCCTTTGCAGTATCTTTTGCGGTATCGTGTTTCTCAGGCGGCGCTTTTGCTGCGGGAAACCAATCTGCCTGTGGCGGAAGTGGGGATGCGCTGTGGTTTTGACAGCCCCAGCCATTTTGCACAGACCTTCCGCAAATATTTTTCCATTACGCCAAGCGCTTATCGGAAAGGGAAGATTTAAGGGGGAAAGAAAATGCTTTTGGTGCTGAAGATTGTATTTGTCGTTTTTGCGGCAGTCATGGTCTTTTTCCCAAAAAAGATTTGGGACATATTTTATGGTAATTTCAGTGAGAATGCAGAGCCTCACGACGCAATGCTTACGGCATACCGCGCGGCTGGCATTATAGCCCTTGTGGTATTTATCATTAGAGGTATTTGGGGAAGCTGAGGGGGGAGAAACCTTTGGAAATCAATAAAGTCATGCATGCGGCGCTGAAAGCGCTGTCTTATCCAGATTTGGATGTGAAAAAAACATATAAAATCAAACGGCGGCTGGAAGGCATCCGCTCCGCCCAGCTTTCACCGGAGAAAAATCTTTTTCAGGACTGGCGTGTGCCTTTTGGCAAGACCAGTGTGCCTGTGCGGCTGTTTTTTCCCAATGACAAAGAGGTGTTGGAGCCTCCTGTGATTCTCTTTTTCCACGGCGGCGGCTGGGTCGTTGGGGACATCAACAGCTATACGAAGGTATGCGCTTCTATGGCGCAGATATTGGAATCGGTGGTCATTTCCGTGGATTATCGTCTGGCGCCGGAGCATAAATTCCCGGCAGCGCCGGAGGACTGCTATCATGTGGCAAAAACATTGTTTTGTGATGGTTTTCCTTTTCCGGCGAAACCGGAGGAAATCACCCTCATGGGGGATTCTGCCGGCGGCAATCTGGCGGCAGTGGTATCCCAGATGGCAAGAGATCGTGGCGAATTTCAGGTAAAACAGCAGATACTGCTCTATCCTGCCACATTCAATGACCATTCTCCCGCGTCGCCTTTCCCTTCTGTGGTAGAAAACGGCACGGATTATCTTTTGACCTCCAAACGGGTCTGCGACTATATGGAATTGTATCAATCCTCGCCGGAAGATCGGCAAAATCCGTATTTTGCGCCGCTCTTGGCGGAGGACTTTACCAATCAGCCCCGCACCTTGATTCTAACGGCAGAATTTGACCCCCTGCGGGATGAAGGGGAAGCCTATGGTGCGGAACTGCAGCGGGCAGGAAATGACGTGACAGTGGTGCGGATTGCCGATGGACTCCACGGATATTTTTCACTGCCGCCGCGGTTTGAAGCGGTGCAGGAAAGCTACCGCTGGATACAGCAATTCCTGAAAGGAGGAGAGCCTTTGTGAGTGATGCAAAGTGGAGCAGGCTGGAAAACGCTGCAAAGATATTTCCGTCCACCACAAGCAGAGAAGATACAAAGGTTTTCCGTTTTACCTGTGAACTGACGGAAATGGTGCAGGAAGCACCCTTGCAGGCAGCCTTGGAAGAAACACTGGAATTTTTCCCCTTTTACCGCTATTCCCTGCGGCGGGGGCTGTTCTGGTACTTTTATGAAGAAAGTCGGGAGAAGCCGGTGGTGCGGGAGGAACATCTGCCGCCTTGCAGTAAGCTGTACCATCCCGACCGCCACGGACTGCTCTTTTCCGTGACGTACTATCGCTGCCGCATTAATCTGGAGGTATACCATTCCCTGACAGATGGGACAGGGGCATTGGCTTTTCTGCGGATGCTGACCATCCACTACATCAAGCAGGTACATGGAGAGGAAGTCCTTTCCCATGAAGCCCTCCGCAATGCGGTGCCTGTGCCGGAGCGCATGAGCGATAGTTTTGCACGATATTATACAGGTAAGAAAAAATACGAGAAACAGAAAGTCAAACGGGCTTATCGCATTTCCGGTATCCGCCTGCCAGACCATCAGATTCGCGTCATCGAAGGGACGGCGTCGGCATCTCAGATATTGCAAAAATCCCATGAATACGGCACCACTGCCAGCATATTCCTTTGCAGTGTGCTGCTCAGGGCTATCCATGCCCAGATGCCAAAACGGGCGGAGAAATATCCCGTGAATCTGTCGGTGCCTGTAAATCTTCGGAATTATTTCCCGTCGGAATCTGCCAGAAACTTTTTCTCTGTCATTACGGTAGGCTATGATTTCGGAAAAAATCCCGATGATTTTGCTTCTGTCATTGCTGCCGTCAAAGAAGGTTTTGCCAAAGAATTGACGGATGAAAAGGTCAAAGGCAGGCTCAATGACCTCTGTGCTTTGGAGCATAACCTGCTGACCCGTATGGTGCCGCTGTTTTTGAAGGACATTAGTCTGAATATTGCCAATCGGGTGTCGGCAAGGGAAATCACCATGGCCTTTTCCAATATCGGCCGTGTGGATATGCCTGCGGAAATGGCGCCTTATCTGCGGCAGTTCGGCGTGTTTGTCAGCACCAAGCGGATGCAGGTGTGCCTGTGCTCCTATGGAGATCGGCTGACTATGGGATTTTCCGCGCCTTTTGTGGATACTTCCGTGCAGCGTCACTTTTTCAGACAGCTGACGGAAATGGGCATTGATGTGGAATTGACGGCAAATGTACAGGAAGGAGGGGAAGTCCATGCGGATTTGTGATGCTTGCCATGTGCATGTGCGGGGAAGTATGGATCGCTGTCCCCTCTGCGGCACAAAACTGCGGGGAGAGAAAGAAGAAAATGTGTTTCCCAGATTGCAGATGTATGACCATATGTATCGGAAGATTATGCGTATCTTCCTGTTTTTGTCCGTCATTGCCGTGATTGTGTGTCTGGCGGCAAATCGGGTCTTTGTACCGGATTTGTTCTGGTCCATGTTCGTGCTGGCTGGAGTGGTTTCCTTCTGGATCAGCCTGTATGCGGCGTGGAAAAAGAAACGGAATATTCCAAAAGGTATCTTATGGGAAATGACGGTCATTTCCATTCTTGCAGTGGCATGGGATATGGGAACAGGCTGGCATGGCTGGTCGGTGGATTTTATCCTGCCCATCCTCTGCACGGTGTCCATTGGGATGATGGTGGTTATGGCAAGATTTCTACGGCTGCAGCTGCGGGAATATGTCATTTATATGCTCATGGAGATTGTATACGGTCTGGTGGTGTGGATACTGCTTTTGACCCATGTGATTCAGTTTATTCTGCCGGCGCTGGTCTGCGTGGTTTGCTGCGGTGCGGCACTGGCAGCACTGGTGATTTTCCGGTGGGAATTGTTCCATGAGGAAATGCAGAAACGACTGCATTTTTGAATATTTAGGGGGCTTTTGTTATGCCGAAAGGCAGAACAATATGGAAAAAATTGAAGATGAACAAGCGGAGTTTACGCGATGTAAAAGGGCGGCGTCAAACTCCGCTTTTTTCATTTCGCGGAGGAAACTTCGCTGTAAAAAGATGAGAAATGATTTTTAGATAGAATAGCTGAGCACTTTTTGGGGAAGATTTCCCAATAGAAATAGAACAGAAGGAGAGGTCTGCACATGAAAGAACTCATTATAACCAAAACAGCCATTGCATCTTATTTGCAGTTTTTGAGAATACAGGAAAAAAGCAAAGGTACATTGGAAAAGTATCAAAGAGAGCTGCTGGATTTGGAAAAATATTTGAAAGGAAAAGAAGTTAGAAAAGAAGATCTGTTGGTTTGGAAAGAAGATATGGAAAGAAAGTATAGCCCTGCAGGCGTCAATGGCAGACTGGTAGCTGCCAATGGATTGTTGTCCTTTTTGGGCAGATACGATCTTCGCTTGAAGTTATTGAAGATTCAAAAAGAGATTTTTACCAGTGAAGAAAAGGAACTGACCCGTGCAGAATACGGCAGGCTGGTGCGTGCGGCAGAGAAAAAAGGCAAAGAACGGCTTTCTCTGCTAATACAGACCATCTGTGCAACGGGCATACGTGTTTCAGAACTGGAATTTATTACCGTTGCGGCTGTCAAACGAGGCAGGGCAGAAGTGAATTGTAAGGGAAAACGGCGGGTAATCTTTTTGCCTGTACGCCTGCAGAAAAAGCTCAAAGCCTATGCAGCCAAAAGAGGCATTACGGAAGGAGCAGTATTTACCACAAAAAGCGGACGCCCCTTGCACCGCGGGAATATTTGGGCAGAAATGAAAAAACTCTGCAAAGATGCAGAGGTCAGTCCTGAGAAAGTGTTCCCCCATAATCTGCGGCATTTGTTTGCGCGGATATTCTACAGCTTAGATAAAGACATTGCGAAACTGGCAGATATGCTGGGACACAGCAATATTGAAACCACAAGAATCTATATTATGGAAAGCGGACGAATCCATCGACAGAAACTGGAACGAATGCGACTTGTGTTGTAACGGAATTCCCCTTCTGTCATAAAAATTAGAACGTATCATGTGTAAAATACGAAAGTAATACATTTTCAATATAACACTTTTTACATACGATAGCAAGTGAAGACATCAAAATAAAACCGAATCTGACGTTTTTGTGAAAAAAGCGTATTTTCGGTTTTGTTTTGGTGTTTTTTTTATTTTTCGAAAAAGAAGAAAAGAAGTTTCGACCGGTTTGTCTGACATTTTCTGTTTTTTGGTCAAAAAAATATGACAGAAGGGGAATTTCGTTATAACGAGTGAGAAACATGGAAGAAATCAAGTTTACAGAGGAAACAATTGAAGACTTTTTACAGGAAAAAATAAGAGCCGGCAACAAACTGGAGACCATTGCGGAATATCGCAGGATTTTGCAGAAGTTCCAGAAAGAACTTTTGCCGGAACAGGTGCTGCGGGAAAACACGTTGCAGCAATGGAAAAATACCATGCAGCAGGAGGGAAAGCTGGCAGTGCGCACCATCAACCGCAGACTGGCAGTGGTGAATCAGTATCTGCATTTCATGGGCGAAAGAAATTGGCAGGTATCCTGTATGCCGTTAGGTGATACGGAACAGACCGTTTTGCAGCGAGGTGAGTATATCCGTCTGCTGCAGGCGGCAAAACAACAGAACAAAGAGCAGCTTTATTTCATCATCAAGTCTATCTGCACGTTAGGCCTGCATATTTGGGAACTGCCGCAAATGACGGTGGATTTTGTAAAAGCAGGCAGTGGTGTTTTCAGCGGCAATGGACAGGAAAGAAAGGTTGTCATACCACGTTCATTCCAGCGGGAACTGGTGGACTACTGCAAACGCAGCAATATGGAACAGGGTGCCATTTTCCGTTCCCAAAGAGGGACGAACATCCATCGCATTACCATCAACGCAGCCATGAAGCAGCTGTGCCAGACGGCAGATGTGGCACCGGAAAAGGTGAATCCCAGATGCTTGCTCAGACTCTATGAACAGACCCAGAGCCAGCTCAGGGACAACGTGTCCATGCTGCTGATGCAGTATTATGACAAGCTTTTGGAGGCAGAAGAAATGATGACAGGCTGGGAAGCATATGAAAAACCCATATCTGAGGTGGAAAAATCGGTCTCCGGTCAATGATGTAAGATCAGGGACTGCTGACAGATTTTATCAGACAGCAAGGTTGGCAGTGCCTATCTTGATAAACGGTTTTCCCTTTAGGGGCAAGCCGGTACCAATGATAACAATATGCAAGGAAGCCATGAAGCGACTCTGGAACCATCAAGCAATGCGGAAAAAAACGGGAAAGGGGCGCTTGTTTTCATGGGGAGAGGAGGAGAGACGCGAGAAGAAAGAGATTTGGCAGATAATCTGCCAAGACAGAGCAGAGTTTGCAGAATCCTGTGCATAGACGCAGGGCGTGGGTGCAGAAAGATTGCTGCACCATAAATGAAGAAGGAGTGAGAGAATGAAAAACAAAGTGAAGCGGACGCTGAGCTTCCTGTTGACATTCGTCATGCTGTGCAGTTTGCTGCCGGCAATGGCAATGGCGGCACAGGGGGATGTGACAGCATCTAAAAAGGCAGCGTATAATCAAGAAACAGGTGAAGTCAAAATCACCATGACTGTAAAAGGGGAAAATTCATCCCAGACAATACCATCAAAAGCAGATGTTGTATTGGTAGTAGATAACTCTGGTAGTATGGCATCTGAGGTTGGTGAACCATGTGAAACTCCAAAAGAGAAGTTTATTGACACAGGTTGGGGATGGGTAGAGTGTCCTAATTGTGGAGCAAGATATTATCATGGTATTACTGGTTGGTTTGTACCTGATATTTGTGAAGGGGAAACTGGCTCTGAACCTAGAATTAATACTGCTCAAAAAGTAGGTAAAACTTTTGCAAAAAGTATTCTGTCTGAAAACAATGAGAATAATATGGCCGTTATCGGTTTTGCCGGAGATGAAGATTGGTTTGGCCATAAAAAAGATGCAATAAAAGTAGAACAGAAGCTGACAAATGATGTCGAAGTAATCAATGGTGCATTAGACCAGATGGAAGCAAATGGCGGCACAGATTATACATCTGCATTGCAAGCAGCATATGACATGCTGAATGAGAGAGCAAATACTGACAGACCTGGTTATGTTGTGTTCATTTCTGATGGTGCGCCTGGTTTGCAGGGAGAATCCATTGGTGATTCCGATTGGGATGGTTCTAATCAGGCAGAAAAAATTAAAGCAGCGGGTTATGAGCTGTATACCATTGGTATTGCATTGGATGACGATGCAAATGACTATTTGTCAAAATTAGCAAGTGACAGAGAACATTATAAAAATGTAACTGGTATAAGTTATGCAGTAGAACTGGAAGAACTCCTGAAAGAATGGGCAGAAGAAATCAATACAGTGCCTGCTGGTACAGATGCGGTATTGGTAGATACCATTTCTGACAAATTTACTTTAAAGGAAGGTCAGGAGATATCTGGTCTGACATTCGATTATGACAAAAATCAGGTGACATGGAACATTGGCGAAATCACAGAAGAAGGAAAAGAGGTTTCTTTTGTGGTGATTCCCAATGCAGGTGTTTATGGAAATGATCTTCCTACCAATGCGGGAGCGGTTCTGACTTACACAAATGCAAAGGGCGAGCCTGCAACATTGCAAGTAGATAGTGCGGAAGTGAACATCCCTGCACCTCCTATTGAAAAGGTAAAGGTTACTTATGAAGTAGAAGGTGAAGTTCCAGAAGGAGCACCTGCTGTTCCTGCTCCAGCAGAAGTGGAAAAAGGCACAAAATATCAAGTGGAAGCAGCACCAGCTGATATTACAACAGCAGATGGAATCTGGCATTTCAATGGCTGGATGAATGGGGACAAAGATGTTACTGGTCAGGAAATTATGGTGAATGACACTATCACATTGACTGGTTCCTGGACTTTTACACCCAATCCCGTAGAAGAAAAGAAAATCATCGTAAACTTTAATAAAGTTGGCGGTACATGGGCAGATGGTGTGACAGAAGACGCGAAAACTTTTGTGTTATCTTCTACAACACCTACAGCAGAAATGGATGTTCCAGAGGTTGTAGCACCTGCCGGAAAGAAACTTTCTCATTGGGAAAATAACTGGGAAAAATTAACCACTTTGCCCGAAAATGGTATTTTCACCTACAATAGTATGGCTGCAATTGTAGGTACAGAGCAGAATGAACTGTATATCACATGGAATCCAGTTTATGAAGATATTCCTGTAGAAAAAACACTGAGAATCCACTGGGCAATTGATGATCCAGAAGGAGCAACATGGGCAGATGGCAGCAATGCACCTAAAACAGAAACCATTGCATGGGCAGACAAAAATAATTTCAGAACAATGCCTGAACTGGAAATCGCAGAAGGCTATAAACTGGCAGGCTGGAGCGTAAGCGGAACAGAAAGCCAGTACTGGGGAGCAGATACAACAACATTTAGCTTGGGTGATCAGCTTATCGTAGAAGATGAAAACGGCGGATTTGTATCTATTACAGCAAACATTGTAAAAGACGAAGAACCCGTAGAAAAAACACTGAAAATCCACTGGGCAATCGATAACCCCGAAGGCGCAGCATGGAAACTGTATGAAGGCAACGCAAGAACAGAAACCATCGCATGGGCAGACAGAGGCAACACATTCGTAATGCCCGAACTGGAAATCAAAGACGGCTACAAACTGGCAGGCTGGAGCGTAAGCGGAACAGAAGGTCAGTATTGGGATCCTGAAACATACGAATTTGGTCTGACAGGACTGATCGTAGAAGATGAAAACGGCGGACAGGTATCTATTACAGCAAATGTTGTAAAAGACGAAGTATCCACAGAAGACAAAATTGCAAACGTATATTTCACAGTCAATCCCAAATACGGCTACTTCAAAGAATATGGCGAAGGGCCTGTAAGCTTTGAAAACATTGATGCAGACTCTACCCAGCAGTTTGAAGTACCTGAAGTAGTTGCAAAATCCGGTTACAAATTTGTAGGTTGGGAAGGCAAAGGCGCAGGTGAAATCAAATGGGATGCAAACGCAAGCACATTTGGCGTACCCGGTCTGTGCTATTTCCCCGAAGGCTCTAATGTAGGCCGCGCAGATATCAGAGCGGTCTTCGAAAAAGAAGGCGGCGGCCATATCAATGATTATGCAGTAACTGTTATTGTAGATGGCAAAGGTGAAGTAAAAACAAAAGATTACGGCACCGTTGGTTCCAATGACACAGATGTGATCTGGATTCCTGATTTTGAAGACAGCGTGAAATTCACAATGGAACCTGCAGATGGCTGGAAAATCGATGACGTTCTCGTAAACGGAAAAAGCATCGGCGCAGAAGATTCTTATGTTTTTGAAACAGAAGATCTGATGGACGGCCCTGAATTGAAAGTTATCTTTGAAAAGAAAAGCGGCGGCTCCAGCGGCGGCAGCCATGACAAAGACGACGACAAAGACAAAGATAAAGCACCCGACAAAACACCTGATGCTTTGAACGGGGAAGACCATTTCAATTACATCGTTGGCGATGCAGATGGCAAAGTACATCCCGAACGCAACATCACTCGTGCGGAAGTGGCATCCATCTTCTTCCGTCTGCTGAAAGATGATGTAAGAAGTGAAAACCTGACAGATCAGAATACATTCGCAGACGTATCTGCAGATGATTGGTACAATGTGGCTGTATCCACCATGTCCGATATGGGTATTGTATTCGGCAGAACAGATTACCAGTTCGATCCCGATGCATATATCACCCGTGCGGAATTTGCAGCCATTGCGGCTCGTTTTGACAGCGAAAGCTACAGCGGCGACGACCTGTTTACAGACATCGAAGGCCACTGGGCAGAAAACCAGATCAACCGTGCAGCAGAAAAAGGCTGGATCACAGGCTATCCTGACGGCACATTTGATCCCAACCGTTACATCACTCGTGCAGAAGCAGTAACCATGATCAACCGCGTACTGAACCGTATGCCCGAAGATGAAGACGCACTGCATGAAGATATGAAAGTGTTTGTGGATAATGCAGATGCAAATGCATGGTACTATCTGGCAATTCAGGAAGCTACCAACAGCCACGAATATGAAAAGGACGACGACGGCGTTTATGAAACATGGACAGACGTTCTGCCTGATCGTGACTGGGCGCAGTATCTGAAACTGAACTAAATCGTAGGAACAAAAGCAGCACCGCATGCGTGACTGCTTCCTGAGAAAATGAAGATAGCTGGAATCCTTACTATAACAAAGGGTTCCAGCTATCCTGTTTTTATCCGAATTTTATCAAAAAGCCCATGGAAACATGGGCTTATTTTTATGAAACTGAAAAAGAAGGGCTGTTTTATAAAAATTTCACGGAAAAATCACAGAAAACAGGTTTGGTGTCATGGCAAAAGGTCTTTTGATCATTTTATGAAGATTTCACATAAAAATTATAAAATCAAGATAGTTGAAAACTTTTTTATATGCTTTAATGTATGGCAATGAGAAAAGAATAGAAGGAGAGATAAAAAAATGTTAGAACTGAAAAACATCAAAAGTCTTATGACGGTGTAACCATATTGAAAAACATTGATTTGACTATTTCCGACGGTGAAATCGTTTCTATTTTGTGAGGCAAGACCACAATGCTGAATCTGATTCTGGGCCTGACAGATGCACATAGCGGCAAGATTATTTTTGACGGCAAGGACATCACAAAGGTGCCCATGGAAAAATGCGGCTTCAACATTGTATTTCAGGATTATGCCCTGTTCCCCAATCTCAATGTCATGCAGAACATCACTTACGGCTTAAAAAATACCCCTAACATTTCCACACAGGAAGAAGTAAACGAACTGATTGAACTGCTGGGTCTGAACAAAAAATCGACTAGCTTTCCAGTGGTCAGAAACAGAGAGTTACTCTGGCAAGAACCATGGTGATGAAACCGAAAATCCTGCTGCTGGATGAACCTCTCAGCGCGCTGGATGGTGTTCATCAAAGAAAGAATCAAGCAGATCGCCAGAGATTACCATCTGACAACCATCATCGTTACCCACGATCCAAAAGAAGCCTTGACACTGTCCGAAAGCTGCAAATAAACATCTGTAGAAAGTTGAGAAAAGAAAGAAATTTGAAGGAGTATAGACATGTTACATTATAAATTACTGACACCCGGCCCTCTGACCACAACCGCAACCGTAAAACAGCAGATGATGGACGATCACTGCACATGGGATGAAGACTATAAGAAAATCACCCGTGCTATCCGTGAAAAACTGCTGGAACTGGCACACGTTTCCGAACCGGAATACACCACTGTTCTCATGCAGGGCAGCGGCACATTCGGTGTGGAATCCGTACTGACCAGCGTCATCGGCAAAGACGATGTACTGCTGATCTGTGCCAACGGCGCTTATGGCAAACGTATGGGCGATATCGCAAAACACGCAGGCATTTCTTACATCATGTACGATGAACCTTATGACCAGATGCCTTCTGCGGAAAAAGTGGCAAAACTGCTGGAAGAAAACCCTCAGGTGACACACGTTTCCATGGTACACAGCGAAACCACTTCCGGTATCCTCAATGACATCGCTTCTGTGGCAAAAGTTGTGAAAGCAGCAGGCAAGACCATGATCGTAGACGCCATGAGCAGCTTTGGCGGCGTAGACATCCCCGTAGGGGAATGGGGCATTGACTTCATCATCAGCAGCGCCAATAAATGCATTCAGGGTGTACCCGGTTTCTCCTTCATCATCTGCCGCACAGACAAACTCATGGAAAGCAAAGGCAAAGCAAGAAGCCTTTCTCTGGATCTGTATGACCAGTGGGAAACCATGCACAAAGACGGCAAATGGCGTTTCACTTCTCCCACCCATGTGGTGCTGGCATTCTGGCAGGCACTGAAAGAACTGGATGCAGAAGGCGGCATTCCCGCAAGACATGCACGCTACAAAAACAACAAAGATTATCTGGTAAAACATATGGGCGAAATGGGCTTCAAACCTTTCATTGAAGGGGAAGCGCAGGGCCCTATCATCACCACATTCTATTATCCTGAAAATACTCATTACGATTTCGGGGAAATGTATCAGTACATCAAAGACCGCGGCTATGCCATCTACCCCGGCAAGCTCACAGACGCGGAAACATTCCGTATCGGTCATATCGGTGAAATCTATGAGGAAGACATGGAAAAACTGTGTGAAATTTTCAGAAGTTATGTGGAGGAGAAAAAGGCATGAAATTCGACGGAATTATTTTTGACTGGGCTGGAACAACTGTAGACTATGGCAGCTTTGCACCTGTGCAGGCCTTTGTGGAAGCATTTGAAGCATTCGGCATCACACCTACACTGGAAGAAGTGCGCAAACCCATGGGTATGCTGAAAATCGACCATATCCGCACCATGCTTTCCATGGACAGAATCCACGATCTGTGGAAAGAAAAACAGGGCAGAGATTGGACAGAAGATGATGTGCAGCATGTTTATGAAATCTTCGAAAAGAAGATCATGGAAATCCTCAGCCGTTTTGCGGAACCCAAGCCCTATGTGGTAGAAACCATCCAGAAACTGCGTGAAATGGGCCTGAAAATCGGCTCCACCACAGGCTATACCGATGAAATGATGGCAGTGGTAGTTCCCGGTGCGAAAGCAAAAGGTTATGAACCTGATTGCTGGTTCAGCCCTGACGCAGTAGGCAAATGCGGCAGACCTTATCCTTACATGATCTTCAAAAACATGGAAACTCTGAAATTGCAGGATGTTTCCAGAGTCATGAAGGTAGGCGATACCGTATCTGACATCAAAGAAGGCAAAAACGCTGGTATGGTATCTGTAGGCATCATCGAAGGCAGCTCTGTGCTGGGTCTGACACAGGCAGAATACGAAGGGCTGTCCAAAGAAGAAAAAGAAGCAGCAAACAAAAAAGCAGCAGAAACTTATTTCGCAGCTGGCGCTGATTATGTAGTACAGGACATCAGAGGCGTTCTGGAACTGGTTTCTTGCTGATAAATCATTAAAAACACCCCTTTTCCACTTTTTGAAAACAAAAAGATATGCGCTGTAAAAGCCATTATAAGAAAATGATTCCCTCGTTTTCTATATGAAGCTGCGGCGCATATCTTTTTTTGTTGTCTGATAAGGATATTGACAGAAAAATCAGGAAATGATATGCTGTCTTACAAGATTAGTTATTGCTAACTATATGGAGGTGGAAAGAAAATATGAAAAAAATGGTGTTGGCAGTATGCTGCTGTGCCGCATTGCTGGGGGGCTGCGGTGACAGATATGAAGCCAAATCGGGACTGACGCCCTACAAAGAGGAGATATTCGCCATGGATACCTACATGAATCTCTGCGCCTATGGAGAGCAGTCCCAACAGGCTGTGGAGGCGGCAAGCGCAGAAATCCAGCGGCTGGATGAACTGCTGTCTGTGACTGGGGAAAGCGGCGATGTGTATCAGCTGAACCAATTGGGACAAAGACAGGTGGAGGCGGATACCCTTGCTGTGATTTCCAGAGCGATGGAAGTATCTAAGGAAACAGATGGACTTTTTGACTGTACCATTACGCCGGTCATGAAGCTGTGGGGGTTCCGTGACGGCAATTTCCGTGTGCCGTCATCGGAGGAATTGGCGGAACAGCTGGCAAAAGTGGATGGCTCTAAGGTGCATATGGAAGGCAATACGGTAACACTGCTGGATGGTGTCACTGTGGATTTGGGTGCAATCGCCAAGGGATATACTTCCCAGCGGATTATGGAAATTTATCGGGAAAATGACGTCACTTCCGGCATTGTTTCTCTGGGGGGAAATGTCCAGACTTTGGGAAGAAAGCCCGACGGCAGTCTTTGGCGGGTGGCTTTGGAAGACCCCAGAAAGCCCGAGGATTATTTCGGCATTTTGGATGTGGAAAACAAGGCAGTCATCACTTCCGGCGGATATCAGCGGAATTTTACGGAAAACGGCAAAGTGTATCATCATATCATTGACCCAAGAACCGGTTATCCGGCGGAAAACGGCTTTATTTCCGTGACCATTGTCAGCGAAGACGGTACATTGGCCGATGCTCTTTCTACATCACTTTTTATCATGGGGCCGGAAAAGGCGGAGGCCTTCTGGAAGGAACACAAAGACCTGTTTGACGCGGTTATGATGACAGACGATGGAAAAATACTGATGACAGAAGGTTTGCAGGATATGTATACACCCAAAACGGCAGACCCCGTGGTCTTATGGACATGAGCATTTGAAAACGGCAGAAATGCCGTTTTTTTGCTGCAGGGAAAACTGTTGTTGACAAGAAATGTCTGACATGGTATATTGAATTCACTGGTTAGCATATGCTAACTAAAGGGCGGAAATCGTTTTCCCAAACGGGGATGCATGGGGAAAGCGGCATAGTTTATGTACAAAAGGAGAAGAGGAGTGATACAAACATGGGAAAAGAACACCAGAAAAGAGTCCTTGCGGCATTGATGGCAGCGTCCATCGCCATACCGACACCGGTGCTGGCGGCTTCGCCGGGGGATTTTTCGGATTTCCCAAACAACTGGGCAACCAATGCTTTGTCTTATGCGGTTAGCAATGGCTTACTGAGTGGCGACAGCGGAAAGATTCGTGCCAATGACACATTGAAACGGGCAGAAATGGCAGCGATTCTCAATCGTCTTGCTGGTGCAGTGAAAGGGGCTTCACTAACCGGTTATACAGACGTGCCTGCTACAGCTTGGTACTATGAGGATATGGCAAAGGCGGTGCAGATGGGTACATTTGCGGGGGATGGCGGCATGCTGCGGCCGGAAGCGCCTATTACCAGACAGGAAGTTTTTGCGGTGCTGGCGAGATTTTATTGCCTGAATCCGTCCAATACCGATGTTTTGCAGCAGTACGCAGACAGCAGCCAGATTGCGCCTTGGGCAAAGGGTGCTGTGGCGGCTATGGCTGAGGCTGGATATATCCATGGCAATGAAGGGAAGCTCAGTCCCCTTGCGCCCATTACCAGAGCAGAATTTTCACAGGTGCTTTATCAATTGGCGGGAAACATCGCCGAAGACGGAAAAACGGCAGATGCCAATCTAGAAGGCAATCTCATTGTACGGAAAGATGATGTTTCTTTGCACAATGTGACCGTCAAAGGGGATTTGGTCATTGCTGACGGCGCACAGCGTGTGAAATTGGACAATGTGAAAGTGGAAGGCAGAATCCTTGTCCGCGGCGGTGCTGATGGCGTGGAATTTTCCAAAACCACTGCCGGAAAAGGGGTTCTGGCAGTGCATCCCACCCAGACCAATTTCACCGCGGCAGACAGCGCTTTGGGAGATGTGACCCTTTCCAGCGATACCAAGTTATCTGGTGATTTTGACAAAGTGCAGATTTCCAAGCCTTTGTCCTTGACTGTGGAAAAAGGAAAAATCGGTGCTGTGCAGGTGGAATCTGGTGCGGAAAACGCCAAAATCCAAGTGGAAAAGGACGGAACCGTATCCAAGGTGGAAGCCAAAGCAAAAGGAACCCAAATCAGCGGTGCAGGCAGCGTAGGCGAAGTCTATGCGGGCGGAGACCAAGTACAGGTTTTTACGGAAAATACAAAAGTGACCACTGGGGACAATGTTTCCGGCGTTCAGGCGGGAGGAAAAGAAGTCCAGCCCAAAACCACTGTGACCACAGACCAGAAAAGCGCGGAAGAAGAACTTCCTGTGAGAAAGAAGAAACATTCCTCCGGCAGTTCCAGCAGTTCTTCCGAAGAAACAAAGAAGGGTGTTCTGGCGGATGGCGTATGGTATGGCACAGGTACAGACAGCTTGTACTACCAGGCGAAAGGGCCGGACATTGTCCGCGTTGTTGTGAAAGACGGACAGGTTACTGCGGCATACAGCGAAAAGCACATTGAGGATGAGAGCTTCGAAAGAGGACAAAATGTGCTGAATCATGTAAAAGGCATCCGAAAGGCAGAGGATGTGGACAAGCTGGAAGCACAGCTCCGTCAGAAAACAGGAGCGGCTTACGATGCGGTGTCCGGTGCCACGGAAACAGCCAAAGGCCACTTGAGCGCACTGAAAAACGCTGTTCTCCGTGCGGAAAAATACAGCTCCGATCAGGTGAAACAGAATGTGCAGTGGTTTGATTTTGAGAAAAAGCCCAAGGCAAACATGAACTTTGGTGAAAAGCTGGATTTGACAGGTACTGTGCTGAAAGTACATCTTGCAGACGGACAGACAAAATCCGTACCCTTTGACAAGATTTCCGAATATGGCATCACCACCAATATTGAAAACGGCACAGTCATTACGAAAGATACACCGGGTGTCAACCAGTATGGTGCTCTGCAGGTGCAGTTCCGCCAGAATGACGGCTTGATTGTGATGCCTGCCAAAGTGGTGGCCTCCAAAAAGACCACAAGAAAATTGCCCACCCACCTGCTGATGACATTTGCCGACGGCAAAACACAGAAGATGGAGCTGGATGAAAACGAATTCAATTACAGCATCAAAGCCGAAGGCAAGATCAAGGACATCAAGGTCTATGACAATGACCGCCTGCTGACAGCGGCTGTTTATCATGAGGAATATAACGACTGGGAAGCGTTCCTTGGGGAAGTTTCTCCCGGTGAGGGTTTCACTGGCTGGAAATACAATACTTACTATATTTCCATTGACAACCAGACAGACGATTCTGCCGTGGTATCCTTTACGCTGGATACAGAACTGCTCCAGACCGTATATGGCGTGGGGTATAAGCTGGATTTAAGCCCTCTGAACATCAATCTGGTGACGGAAAAAGGCAGCAAACAACGGAAAGAAGGCTGGGATGCCTGCAAGGCAAAAGGCTTTACAGCAGAACCCGATCAGGATTATATCTTCACCAAAGAAGATGCCCAGAAGGGAACAAAGACCATCCAGATCAAGAACAATGGCAAAACACAATCCTTCGATGTGCAGGTCATTGATTATGAAAAACAGATTCCTGCGAAAATCGAACTGTCCTCCAAAACAGGAGAACCTATCCAGACCATTACCATTCCCGGTGAGAAATGGAAAAACGCCAAAGGCATGTATTCCCTCTATGATGTGAAGATGCCGGAAACATATGAGAAATGGGAAAAAGACACCTTCACCATCAAGGTATCGAATGCCACAGGGGAAACTCTTTCAGATTATACGGTGGAAAAAGCCATTGACGGCAAAGCACTGGAACTGACATTCCCCCACTACACAGAATACGATTCCTACGGCGGTTATGTACGCCTGCTCTTTGATTTTTCCGGCAAGACAGAGCCCACACAGCCCGAAGGGAAAATCGCAGACGGCCAATGGTACGGCACTGCCACATGGGGACGTTATTACCCTGACAGAGGCCCCAACGTGGTGAAAGTGACAATAAAAGACGGTGTCATCACCAATGCGGAATCCATCAAGTATACAGACGACACCAATAACCTTTACGCAGGCGGGAAAAATATCCTGAAAAAAGCCGTAGGTCTGTCTGATTTGTCCAGTCTTTCCAAAGCGCTGACAGAGAAAAAAGGCGATGCTTTCGACGCAGTCAGCGGCGCTACAGAAACGGCAAAAGGCCATCTCAGCGCCATGGAAAACGCTTTGGCAAAGGCAAAACAGTATGGTCTGGATCAGAAAGACCAGCAGATCGCATGGATGGAATTCAAGGAGAAACCTGCTCTGACTGCGAAATTCAATACACCGCTGGATTTGAGCCACACAGAATTGACACTGCATATGACAGATGGCAAGGAAAAAACAGTACCTTTCAGCCAGCTGGAGGAATACGGTATTGTTACAAACTACAAAAACGGCGATACCATCACTAAGCAGACAGAAGGCATGAAGGACGGCACATTGCTGGTGAAATTCACCCATGAGCTTTCTCAGACCACCATCCCCGTAAGCATTGCTTTCTTGGATGAAGTGAAACAGAAATCCCCGACACATATTCTGGTGACCATGGAGGACGATAAAACCCAGAAGATTCAGCTGGAGGAAAACAAATTCCGTTATCGTCTGGAAACAGAAGGCTCCATCAAATCCATGGCCATTTATGACAATGATAAGAAACTGGCAGATGGCGTTTTTGAAGATGGCTATAATTCCTGGAAATTTGCGCTGAAAGGCGTAGATGCCGGAGATGATTATACAGGCTGGAAATACGAAAATTATATTGTAAATCTGGATACATCTGCAGATGCATCCGCCGTGGCATCCTTTACACTGGATACCAGTCTGGTGCCCAAGAAGTATGCCGTTGGGGAAGCTTTCCAGCTGGATAACCTGAATATTTCTCTGAAAACAGAAAAAGGCAGTTCCCAGCGTCTGAATGGATGGGCAGAATGCCGCAACAGAGGTTTTGCCGCGTCCATGGAAAATGGTCATATCTTTACAGCGAAAGAAGCGGGCAAGCAGACCATTACCATTTCTGTGGGAGAGCACCAGCAGACATTCCAGGTGGAAGTGAAAGATTACGCTTCCCAGATTCCTGCGAAAGTGGAGCTTTATGACAGCGCAAAGGATACTTTGCTCCAGACCATTACTGTAGAAAATCGGGAATGGAAAAGAGATAAGGGCTGTGTCACCAAAACAGGCATTGAACTGCCGGATACATACAAAGACTGGAATGGAGATACATTCAAAGTCAAAGTATATAACAGCGAAAATGAGATTATCCAGGACGATGTCTACAAAGTAGGACAGGATTATTATAAAGAAGCTTTGGAAATCGACTTCCCCAACTACAAAGAATATTACGGAGAAGGCGGCTATTTGAAGATGTATTTCTCCTTCCAGAAAACAACGGAAGGCCCCACAGAAGAATCCAATGCTACCGCAGAAGGCAGTGCGAAAGTGGGCGAGTTTGGCTATGATGCCAAGGTGACTGTGACTTACAACAAAAAGACAAAAGAAATCGTATCTGTCACAGATAACGGCACAGAAGCAGGTGACAACGATTCCTTCTGGAAAAAAGCTGCGGCAATGTTTGAGAAATTCAAAGGGAAAACCGCAAAGGATATTGACAGCATTGACGCTGTAGCCAGTGCCACCGTTTCCAGCAATGCCATCAAAGAAGCGGTGAAAAAAGCCCTTGGAGAAGAAACAGAAACAACACCAAAAGAGGAAACAGAAACGGCAGAAGGCAGTGCGAAAGTAGGCGAGTTTGGCTATGATGCCAAGGTGACTGTGACCTATAACAAAAAGACAAAAGAAATCGTATCCGTCACAGACAACGGCACAGAAGCAGGCGACAACGATTCTTTCTGGAAGAAAGCCGCGGCAATGTTTGAGAAATTCAAAGGGAAAACCGCAAAGGATATTGACGGCATTGACGCCGTGGCCAGTGCGACTGTTTCCAGTGAAGCCATCAAAGGCGCCGTGAAAGAAGCCCTTTCTTCCAAGTCCGGTGAAGTCAGCGAACCGAAAGTAACAGCGGCAGACCTGCGCACCAATTTATTGTTCGCAGCAACAGAAAACGCACTGCTGAACATTTCCGCACCGGAAGGCGCAGATGTTTTTTATACCACAGACGGCAGCGACCCAAAGGGGGACGATGCCTCTAAAAAAAAACTGAACCAGCCGACACTGTCTTTGAATGGGAATGGGAATGATGCCGATAAAACCATTTCCTTGAAGCTGGCAGCCCAGAAAGATGGAAAGTGGTCAAAAGTTCTGGAAATTCCTCTGACTTTCGTGAAGATTCCCCCTCTGGATACAGGTACAAAGGTATACACAGGGCAGGCGGAATGCAAAGGCAATGAAGGCAAGCCTTATACGGTAAAGGTGCGCGTGACTACGGTAAACGGCAGGATTGCCCTGCTGGAAGACAACGGCACAGAGATTCCTGGCACCATTGACGAATCTTTCTGGCTGGGCGGCGATGTCATGGGTGCAGGGGGCATGCCGGAAAAACTGAAAGGAAAGACCCTGGAGGAAGTGCTGAAAGCACGTACCACACCTTCTGACAAAGAGGAGGAAAAGGTGGATGCCATCAGCGGTGCGACCCTGTCCAGCGATGCGGTAAAATATGCGGTCATTGACGCCCTGCGCAGCGAGCCTTTGCAAAAAGGCACGGGAGAAATTGCGCCGCCCACTTTCCAGAGCACCAGGCAGGTAGCACCCAATGGAAAAATCAATTCTATTTTCGTTACCATGAAAGCGCCGGAAGGGGCAGTCATCCACTATACCATAGACGGCAGTGAGCCTACGGAAGAAAGCCCTACACCTTCCAAAGACCCTATTTTCCATGAGGATTCCGGCGCAGAATTGAAGGCGGAAAATGAAACATATGCTGACGGCAGAGTGATTTTGCTGAAAGCGGCAGCATTTCAGGATGGAAAACGGTCGGAAACAGTGACGGGCAGATATGTTTTTGCCAATCCCAATCCGAAGCATTCCTATGAACTGGGGCAGTTCAGCGGAAAGGCGGAAGGCATTACCGCAAGAGTGGAATTTGAAAGCCCCAATTTTGACCAGAAATATTATTTGACCAAAATCCGTCTGGATGATGCCAGCGAAAAAACATATGCAGCCTTTTTACCGGAACTGTTTAGCCAGATTTATCTGAAACAGGGTGTGGAAGGCGTGACACCTGTTTCCGGTCATGAGGAAGAAAGCCGAAAAGTTCTTGCGGCTGTTCAGGCGGCACTGCAGGAGGGTTCTGTGGCGGCGGAACCCGTCATTACTGTAAGTCCCAAACAGGGCGATTACAGCAATGATGAAAAAGTGACTGTGGAAATCACATGCGCCACCGACGGTGCGGAAATCTATTACGTAGTAGAGAACAGCAACGACCTGACCAGCGGAAAACTGTCTGATTTTGAAAAACATAAAGTCCTTTATGAGAAACCGCTGACACTGACCATGGAAAATCCCAAAGGCGGTACACTGTATATCCGTGCGGCGGCAAAAGTGGGAGAAAGCAACTGGTCTCCTACGGCAAGAAAAGATTTGACTTTCGTGAAAGCCGTGGGAAAAGAAGCCTTTGAAGTGAACGGCAGCAAATATGGCACATGGAAAGAAGCTGTCAGCGCCCTTGAGGAAGCAGGCAGCGGTGAAATCATTCTGCGGGATGATGTGGAATTGCAGGAAAAAGACGCTTTCCCTTCCGTTTCCTGCACCATCCGCTCCGGGGATGAACGCAAGTACAAAATCAAAGGCGGCGTCATGGAAGCAAAGGCAGATATTACATTTGAGAATGTTGTGTACGATGTGAATCGCATTTATGGCAATGGACACTCTGTTACCATTGGCGCGGATGTGGAAACTCCCTTCAGCTTTACCAAACGCTCTATCTTTGCCGGAACTGCTCACGATGCAGCGGAGAAAGAAATCACGGCAAACCCCGTACTTTCTGTGGAAAGCGGTAAGTTTGCCCTCTATGGCAGTGGCAGCAGCGGCACCACCCTGAAAGGCAATGTGGAAATCAAGGTCAAAGGTACCGCAGACGTGGAGATTGCCGGCGCATATATGAACAGTACCGTAGATGGGAAAGTGACGGTTTCTGTGGGAGATGGAGCGGTGCTTTCCGAGTTTCTGGGTGAACTGAGCAAAGGCAGTGTGAAAGCATTGGAACTGGTGATGACAGGCAGCCCGAAACTGGATGGACGTACCTTCCGGGGCACTGTCAACGGCGAACCCAAAGGCACATTGGATTTGCGTCAGGCATCTCTGTCACCGGAGCAAGTGGAGAAATTCAAGGACTTTGCCGAAGTTCTGAAGGCAGACAGTCTGGCGGCAGAAGAAACACTGACAAAGCCGGATGTGGATAAGGAAAAAGAAGAGAAAGAAACGATGGTAAAAGAGAAAGAAAAAGCGGCAGAAGAAGCAGCTGCCATTGAAAAAATGATTGCAGATGCTGTTTCGGATTATTTCACACCGGAAGAAAGTGATTTCTTCTAATCCAAAAAGAGAAGTTTTTATGGAAAAAGCGCTCAGGGAAGAGATTCTCTGGGCGTTTTTTGGAAATGAATCATAAAAACGGAAAAAATCTCCATCTGCGGAAAGAAATCGTATTTTTACATAAATGTGCGTCCTTTGGTTCATAATAACTCTGAACAACCGACCGACGGAGGTTGGACACAGAGGAGGACAAACAACATGAGAGCAACTGGCATTGTCAGAAGAATCGATGACTTGGGAAGAGTAGTGATTCCAAAGGAAATCCGCCGTACACTGCGTATCCGGGAAGGCGACCCTTTGGAAATTTTCACAGATAGAGAAGGCGAAATCATTTTGAAGAAATATTCCCCCATTGGGGAGTTGGGGGCATTCGCTAAGGAATACGCCGAAAGCCTTGCCCAGACCGCAGGACATGTGACCTGTATCGTGGATAAAGACCGCATCATTGCTGTTTCCGGTGGGGCGAAAAAAGATTTTCTGGAAAAACGCATTAGCCCGGAAATGGAAGAATGCATCAACAAGCGCACACCCTTTGCGGCAGAAGCCGGGGATGGGCAGTTTGTACCGGTGCTCCATGACGGTGACGGCAGCGAATATCCTTATCAGTTGATGGTGCCCATCATTGCCGAAGGCGATGCACTGGGTGCGGTGCTGTTTCTTTCCAAAGAGCAGAAAATGGGCGAAGTGGAAGGCAAACTGGCACAGACTGCCGCTGGATTTTTGGGCAAACAGATGGAATCCTGAGAAAGAGATTTCACTTGTTTTGCAGGGAAAAAATAGCTGGAATCCTTGAGATAGAGAGGATTTCAGCTATTGTGTTTTTATGGGGATATTTTCCTGATGAAAAAAGTTTTATGCGTTGCCAGCCTTTTGGAAATGTGGTACCCTGTTAGACAAGACAGGAGGTGCGAGATGCATCATTACTTTATCATCAATCCGGCGGCAGGTCAGGGGAAAGCGGCAAAGCTGGTGCCTGCCATCCGAGAATACATGGAAGGGGAAGGACTGCCTTTTACCATCTACCAGACAAAAGGCGTAGGGGACGCCATGGCTTATGTGCGGTATATGGCAAAGAAAGGGCCTGCGCGGTTTTATGCCTGCGGCGGGGATGGTACCCTCAATGAGGTAGTCAATGGGCTGAAAAAATTCCCGGAATGCGAAGTTGCGCTGATTCCTGCGGGAACAGGCAACGATTTTCTGCGGAATTTTACCAATATGGAAAACTTTCAGGATATCGCCGCGCAGGTGGCAGGGAAAGCCGTTGCCATAGATGTATTGCAGGTCAACGGCAGACGTGTGGTAAATTTGGCAAATACGGGCTTTGACAGCGCTGTGGTGGCACAGGCGGCAAAGCTGAAGAAAATCCCTTTTGTAGCGGGGCCTTTGGCTTATGTGCTGGCAGTGGCGGTGCTGTTCTGCCGTCCCATGGGGAAAGACCTTTCGTTCCGTACGGATAACGGCAAAGAAGCCAAAGGGAAATTTCTGCTGACTGCCCTTGCTAACGGCAAGTTTTACGGCGGCGGATTCTGTCCTGCGCCTATGGCGAAAATCAATGACGGTAAACTGGAATTGGTGGCAGTGCGGAAAGTATCCAGATGGCGGTTCCTCCACTTGGTAGGCGCCTTCCGCAAGGGGACTTATTTGCAGGAGCCAGCGGCGGAAACACTGGTATTTCAGGACTGCTGCACACGGGTACATATCCACGCAAAAGAAACCCAGAAGCTGAGCATGGACGGGGAAATCGTGCCTTTTACCCATTTGGAAGTGGTGGTGGAAAAAGGCGGACTTTCCTTTGTGGTGCCAAAGGGCAGTGCATTATTAGAAGAAAGGGACGTGATGGAATGATTCACCAAGGCGGATATTATCTCCATTATAAAAATAAACTGTATCGTGCCATTGGCGTGGCGAAACATTCGGAAACACTGGAAGAACTGGTGGTTTATGAACCCCAGTACGGAGAAGGGGGCTTATGGGTGCGCCCGCTGGACATGTTTCTGGAAAATGTGACAGTGGATGGAAAAGAAGTGCCAAGATTTCGTTATGTAGGCATGAAAAAGCCCGAGGGGTATTAAAAAAGAGGAAGATTTCTTTTTTGAAATCTTCCTCTTTTTTATCGTATCATTTTTCGTACTGCGCCATGAATTTTTGCAGATTATTGTAAAACACATCTTCCATCTCTTTTTCCGTCAGTCCGCTGGTAATCACTTTCTGCATTTCGATGGTGGGGTGATGGAAAGGGGCGTCAGTGCCAAAGAAAATCCGGTCATTGCCTACGGTTTCGTAGGCTTCTTTGATTTTGGAATTCATAGGCATGCCGGACATTTCCAGATAGAGATTGTCATAGCGTTTTGCCATTTTCAAAGCGGCGTCAATGTAAACGCCATGGCCATGGCCCATGTGAATCATGACCATATTTACATCAGGGAACCGTTCCGCCAACAGTGCAATGCTCCAAGGCAGCGAAAAGGGAGCATGACCGCTATGGATGAAAACGGGGATGTGCAAATCTCTGGCGGCTTCCATGATGGGGTCCAGATATTCTTCGTCCGCCACATAGGCATGCTGCAAGGGGTGAAGTTTGATGCCAGAGAAACCTTTATTTTGTACCAGGTCATAAATTTCGTTCACAGATTTTTCGCCCTCCAGAGGATTGGCAAATACCAAAGACCAGAAACGGTCTGGATATGCTTCCATGGCTTGGGCTGTCAGAAAATTATCATGGCTTCCCGTGCTGCAAAGAACGGTTTTTTCGATTTCGTAAGTATCCATTTGCTGAATCAGTTCTTCTGCGGTGATAGCCACATTTGCCCAGCCGCCGAAAGTGCCTACGTGGGCATGTGCGTCTAATTTTTTCATATGTCTACATCTCCTTTACTTTTCGTAAAATGCCAGTGGTGCCAAGAACCCCTACGAATACGGCAGTAAGCGCAAGGCCAAAAGCTGTCTGCACCAGAAGCCCCGGTGTCATAACCATAGCGGTGGCAAAGCCGTAATAGAAAATCTTCACGGCTGTGTAGCCGATGATTTGGAAAATACCGCCCAGCACTGCGCCAACCAGCCAATTCCCCTTGTGATGCCATTTGTCGATGACATAGCCCATGATAAGTGCCATGACAGCTTTGATGAGGAAAGTGGGCAGTACCCACTGCATATAGCCTCCCAGCAGGTCAGCCAGTGCGGCACCGATGCCTCCAGCCCATGCGCCTTTTTTGCCGCCCAAAAGCAATACGCTGATGAGAATCATGCAGTCCCCCAAGTGGGCATAGCCATTGAGTGCAGGGATTTTCAGCACATAAATGGCCATAAATACCAATGCCGCCATGACGGCGGTTTTTGTCAGTTCTTTCGTTTGCAAGATATCCGTCCTTTCTTGTATGTGTTTCTGTACAAGAGGATACCAGAAACTGGAAAGAGAAACCAGAGAATGTCAGACCACAACGAAAAATGTATGGATACAATCATATACAAATGTATGGGTACAATGAAAGACAACAAAAAAAGCCGGAAATCTTTTTCAGATTCTCGGCTTTGTATTTCTGTATTCAGGCTTCCTCTGTTTCTTCTTCCACGGGAGTGGGGAAATTCTGTTCCTTGGCTTTGAAGCCGCCGCCTTCCGCTTCGGTGTTTTTCACCAGAGAAGTGAGGATGGTGCCATAAAGATGGCTGACGTTTTTCCGCCAGTTCCGGCAGATAGCCAGCGCCTGCTGTTTGGAAACAACGGAAACGCTGATTTCCATGAGGACGTTGCCGTCGTCGTCGTTCAGACCGCATTTTACCAGAAAATCATCATTGATTTCCGGGAAATAATTGGCGGTAACGGCATATTCCGCGCGGATACGCTTGCTGTTTTCCTGCACATAAGTGTTGATTTCGTTTTTGGCGTGTTCGGAAATGTGGTTCAGAAAGTAATTGACGATTTCGTCGCCTTCGTCAGTGAGGGTATAGCGTGTGTTGTTCTGCTCCCATGATTTTTCCAGCCAGCCGGCGTCCACCAGTTCTGTCAGGTACTGCTGGATGGAAAAATAGTCCATATAATTTTTTTCCAGCAAAAACTGGCAAATTTCACTGTTTGACAAAGCAATGCCCATTTTCTGCAAAAGATGCAGGATAATCAGCTTATGCTCCGCTAACTGCCGAATGGATTCTTCGGACATGGAACCCCCTCCTTTCTGTATTGCTAACCCTAATCATAACATATTTTTGTGAAAAGAAAAACATAAAATACGAAAAAAATCGAAAAACAGCGGTTTTTGCCTATTTTTCCGTAAAGTCCATGCCCTGACGGATATTCCGCTGCCGCAGGGTCTTATGGATGGTGTTGAGGACATGACGCTTATTCAGGCTCCACAAAGGCGCCAGCAGGATGTTTTTATCTCCGTCACCTGTGAGCCGGTGCAGGACAATATCCGGGCGAAGACGAGCGATGCAGGCGCAGAGCAGGTCGATATATTCCTCCAATGTCAAAGGCGTATATTGTCCGCTGCGATACAGTTCCGCCAAGTCTGTATGCTCCAAGACATGAAGCAATTGCAGCTTCACCCCTTCAATGGGCAGGCTGTTAATGTAGTCCATGGTTTTCAGCAAATCTTCTTTCGTTTCCCTCGGCAGTCCTACAATGACATGAGCCACCACGGAGATATCATGGGCGGCAAGGCGTTTCACAGCGTCAGTGAAAACGTCGTTGTCATATCCACGCCGGATGAAATGGGCAGAGGTTTCCTTTGCTGTTTGCAGTCCCAATTCCACCCAGAGTTTTGTTTTCCCATTCAGTTCCGCCAGCAGTTCCACCACATCTTCTCCCAGACAGTCAGGACGTGTGGCAATGGAAAGCCCCACAATGTCCGGCTGGGACAGGGCTTCTTCGTACTTTTGCCGCAGGGTATCCACAGGGGCGTATGTATTGGTGAATGCCTGAAAGTAGGCGATGTACCGGGGATGCTCCCACTTAGCAGAAGTCTGGGATTTCCCCTTTGTGATTTGCTCCTTGATGGAAAGGGCGGCGCTTTCGGCAAAATCACCGGAGCCGCCTGCGGAACAGAACAGACAGCCGCCGGTGCCGATGGTGCCGTCACGGTTGGGGCAGGTGAAACCGCCGTCCAATGAGATTTTGGCAGTTTTGCCGCCGAACAGGTTTCGGTAATAGGTATTCAGGTCACGATAGGGTTTTTCGTCCATAACAAAACCGCCTTTCTTTTGGTTTATCCATTTGTTTCTGCCGCAGGTTCTCGCAGACATCCATCACATGCTGCCACAGCACATCGTCTTTCCCTGCCGCCAGCAGCAGAAAAAGAAAATCCGTCTTGGTGCTTTCCAGAAAATCCTCCGCTTCTGCGGGACTTTTTGCCAGCAGGAATTTTTCCAGACTGTCCGTGGTCAGCGCCATGGGGATGCAGCTTTCCATTTGTGTCAGTATGCCGCCGACGGTATCCTTACCGCAGGGCAGGGCAGAAAGGTGATGATACAGGGCATGGCTGTTGAGAAAATACAGATTACCAGCCTGCCAATCATTCAGACTTTGCCGCAGCAGAGAGAAACAGCCGCAAAGAGTTTTGCGGCTTATGATTTCATGGGTTTCCATTGCCATTATCCTCCGAAAAAAATTTGTATTTCTACCGTAGGATATGTGGTTTTGGAAGATTTATATTGTCAGTTTTTTACGCTTCTTCTACCAGTTTTTTCAATTCAGAAAGGAGCATGGCGTTGTCCTCGGGACGGAGGATACAAAAACGCAGGAAGCTTTCATCCAGAAACGCGAAGCTGGAAGCGTCACGGATGAGCATTTTTTTCACGATAAGTTTTTCAAAAAGCTCAGCAGCAGTGATTTTGTCTGTCAGCAGCTTCAGCAGAATGAAGTTGGCAGAGGAAGGATATGCCTTGATGTTTTTCCATGTGGAAAGTTCCTCCAGAGCCTTTCTGCGTTCGTCGGAAATGAGTTTCTTTGTGGTATCATGGAATTCCTTATCTGTGAAAAGACGTTCGCCGGCAAAAGCAGCCAGAGAGTTGACACTCCAAGGGTCCTGATTGGTCTGGAGGCGGTTGCGGAAAGCTTCGTTGGAAGATACGCCGTAGCCCAGACGGATGCCGGGCGCCGCAAAGAATTTGGATGTACCACGGATAACAAAAAGGTTATCAAACTCCGCAGCCAGAGGAATGGCACAGATTTCATCCAGATTATCGGCAAATTCCAGATAAGTTTCGTCAATCATGACGGAAGCCCCTGTTTCTTTGCAATGGGTCAGGATGGTGCGCAGCTGGGATACGGTCAAAGCGGAGCCTGTGGGATTATTGGGGTTGCAGGCAACGAACATGCCGATTTCCGGTGTCAATGCTGCCAGCAGGGCATCCAGATCAATGACAAAGTCATCCTCTGCTTTCAGAGGGAAATAATCGAATGTGCCGCCGGTGAGGGAAACTTCCCGTTCGTATTCGCTGTAAGCAGGGCCCATGATGAGGCTTTTCTTCGCGTTGACGGTCTTGATGAATGTACCGATGAGTTCTGTGGAGCCATTGCCCACCACGATATGCTCCGGATTTGCGCCGGTGTATGCGCCGATGGCTGCACGCAGGGCGGTGTAATGTTTGTCTGGATAAGTGGAAATGATGTCCAGATTCTGGGCAAGGGCTGTTTTCACAGATTCAGGAAAGCCCAGAGGGTTGATGTTGCCGCTGAAATCCAGAATTTCCGCTTTGGGGATGCCGTATTTTCTTTCGATGGCGTCCAAATCGCCGCCATGCTGATGCATCAGAGGTTTTGTTTCCATGATTTATCTTAAGTCCCTTCTTTATATGGTAATGCTTTTTAATAAATTTCGTCGATTTGTTCCATTTCGGTGATTTTTTCGCTTTGTCTGCGGATGCGAGGATACATGAGGTAAGGGTTGCTTGCCTTTTTCTCCAGTATCTCAATGGTCAGTGCGCCTGCTTTGCCGGATGGCGGTGTCAGTGTCCATACATCGCCGATATGTAAGGGCAGATCACCCAGTGTCAGACCGTCTGTTTTGTTGATAGCGCGCTTGGAAGCGGCTGGTGCGTATTCCATGGGGAAGCCGTTGTTATCGGGAATGGACAGAACGTATTCCCGTGTGTCCTCCATGGCAAAAGCAGCGAAGATGTCACAGCAGAAATCATGCAGTGCATTTTCTGTGGACAGTTCCGCTTCTTTCCAGAGTTTTTCGTCCTTCTGCAATGTGGCGCGGAGAGAAACCACGTCTGTCACCAGTTCAAAACGCAGCATTTCTTCATAATACCGCAGTTCCAGTTCTGGTGTGATGGCTTCCATGATGCGCTCAAAGGAAATATTTTTGGGCATTTTCTGTTTATTGACAGAAAGCTTTTCTTTTGCTGTCAGTTCCATGCCGATGGCGGTCAGACTGCAATAGGAAGGCGGTGTGAACAGTTCCGCGCCGGGATTGTGGTGCATGAGGAACAGTGCCGCCAGATTATTGATGTTCTGATAAAAACGGAAGGGGGTGAAGGAAATGGGGCGCACCACATGGAAAAAGTGTCCAAGGGGTGTGAATACCCATTTGTCCATCATAATGCCCGCAAAAAGGAAGGAAGATACAATGGACTGTTCTTCTTCCGTCAGTTCGTTGGGCGGCGTTTTCCAGATACTTTCCAGATCAATGTCTACCCGTTTATAAAAGTCTACAAATACCTGATCGATGTCAATGTGGTTTTCCAGATACTGATAGAAAAAGCTGCTGCTGACCATGCCCGGTTCCAAGTCCATGGTGTATTGGAGCCGTTCCGCCGCCAGTGCGCAGCCTTCCCAAAGGAGGGTATCCAGGGCTTCTTTGGGTTCTTTTCCAAAGAAAGCGTCGGCTTTCTGGCTTTTGGTCACTTTATGGATATGGATGGCGGGAACTTTCTGGAAAAAGCCTATCTGCTGACACAGGCGTGTGAGATATTCCAGATAAAAGCCATCAGGCAGTGTGATTTTTTGCAGCAGTTCTGCTCTGTCCTCCGGCAGGAAAAAGCCGTTTTCGTCAACGGTGCAGTCCGGCAGACAGGCATCCAGTATGGTTTGCATATCCCGCAGTATGGGGTGGTTTTCCAATGTGTAGGAAACGGGATGGAAGCTGTATTTTTCCATGCCAGCGGCTTTTTTGTCCACATGAAGGACGTAAGCCTTTTCCACCTTTGGATCTTCCTCATCGCAGTGGATGATGTTGGCAGGGGTCAGTATGGTTTCTCCTGTCAGTGCTGTATAATACCATTTGGAAAAAACCATGGGCGCAATGTCCCAAAGACCGTCCATGGCTTCCGGGTCCATGCGGCTGGCATACTTTTCGTATTCCGTTGTAAAAAGCTGCAGCAGATCTTCGTGCCGCAGCTGATCTGTATGATTATTCATGAAGAACTCCTTTTTCATCTGTTTCGGGTTTCCGACCTGAGGGGCAGAAACAACCACTTTCCATTTTAGCAGAAAAAAGGGGCATTGGGAAGGATGGTGTCGAAAAAACATAGGCAATTCTTCAAAAGGAATGGCAAAAGAGGCAAACGTTTTTGTGCAAAAGACAGAAAGTGGATTGTTTCAAAAAAAACCCTCCCATTTTATTGAAACTGTGGACAGAATGTGCTATATTCCTTGTAGTAGAAACAAATGTATGTATCGGAGATACAAAAAGGGGAGAACAAACATTGAAAGAAGATAAGAATTTTTTCATCGTGGACAAAAGCGTACTGCCTGAAATTTTTCTGAAGGTTATGGAAGTCAAAAACCTGCTGGAAAGCAAGAAGGAAAAAACAGTACAGGATGCGGTGAACCGTGTTGGCATCAGCCGCAGTGCTTTTTATAAGTATCGTGACGCTGTCCATCCACTCTACGAAAACACAAGAGGAAAAACCGTCACCATCGCAGCCAATCTGGATGATACACCGGGGCTCCTTTCCGCAGTGCTCAACAGCATTGCCACAGAAGGCGCAAACATCCTGACCATCAACCAGACCATTCCCATCAATGGCATTGCAAACGTGACAATCACCATCGAAACAAATGAAATGCAGGGTGAATTCGGCAGACTCATGACCCAGCTGGAAAACTTGCAGGGTATGCAGTCCATCAAGATCATCGGCAGAGAATAAACGAAAGAAAAAAGCAAATAAAATGGCAAGGAAATCGACCCGCATCGTCTGCGGATGAGGCGGGTCTTGTTTTTGACCGCAAAAATCGGTGATGAAAAGGGGAAAAACGAAAAAAGGAGGCTTCTGTTATGATTCATATACGGGTACCTGCCACATCTGCCAATATGGGACCTGGCTTTGACAGCATCGGTGTGGCGCTGCAGTTGTACAACCATTTGTGGGTAGAAGAAATCCCTGAGGGCGTAGAAATCGAAATCCGCAAGGAACAGCCCATTGCCATTCCTACAGACGAGAGCAACCTCATTTATCAGACCATGCGCAAACTTTACGACGCAAAAGGTCTGAAAATGCCTGGTGTGCGTCTGATCCAGTCTGACGACATTCCTATGGTGCGCGGACTGGGCAGCAGTGCCGCTTGTATCGTCGGCGGGCTCATGGCAGCAAATGAACTGGCTGGCAGACCTTGCACCAAGGAAGAACTGGCAGAAATGGCAGCACAGATGGAAGGTCACCCGGATAACTCCAACCCTGCTTTTTTCGGCAGCATGGTGGTAGGGGCTCTGGGCGAAAAAAATATGAAACATGTACGTTTGGAGTTGCCCGACGACTTATTTTTTGCTATAATGGTGCCGGATTTCCCCGTTTCTACGGAGCGGTCAAGAAGCGTACTGCCAAAAGATTATTCCCGGAGCGATGTTGTATTTAACGTGTCCCGGGCGGCATTATTGGTAGCGTCTTTGATGACAGGGAAATTCGAAAACCTGGAGATGGCCATGGAGGATAAAATCCACCAGCCGTACAGAAAAGAACTGATCCCTCACATGGAGGATATATTTGCAAAAGCCAAGGAAAGCGGTGCCACGGCATGCTATTTGAGCGGCGCAGGTTCTACCTTGATGGCGATGGTAACAAAAGACAAGGCTGAAACATTCAGGAATCAAATGTCCGCCTACTTTGCAGCACTGCCCAACAACTGGCAGCTGACGCTGCTGAAGCCGGATTTGGAAGGTGCTGTAGTAGTGACTGAATCACAGGAGGAAGTAGAATAATGTTAATTGTGCAGAAATACGGCGGCAGCTCCGTCGCCAATGCAGAAAGAGTGTTCAATGTTGCCAAGCGGATTCTGGCAACACAGAAAGAAGGCAATGATGTTGTAGTTGTTCTGTCCGCACAGGGCAAGACAACAGACGGACTGATTGCCAAAGCAAAAGAAATCAATCCCAAGGCAAGCCGCAGAGAAATGGATATGCTGCTTGTAACTGGGGAACAGCAGTCCGTAGCACTGATGGCAATGGCAATCAATGCGCTGGGCGGCAGAGCCGTTTCCCTCAATGCCGTACAGGTAGGGATTGAAACCACAAATACTTACAGCAATGCCCGTATTCGTAAAATCCATTCCGAACGCATTGAAAACGAACTGGAACAGGGCAACATCGTACTGGTGACCGGTTTCCAGGGCGTAAATATGCTGGGGGATATGACCACACTGGGCCGCGGCGGTTCCGATACTTCCGCAGTGGCGCTGGCGGCAGCCCTCAACGCAGATCTTTGTGAAATCTACACAGACGTAGAAGGTGTTTACACAGCAGACCCTCGCGTAGTAAAAGATGCCAGAAAGCTGGATGAAATCAGCTATGACGAAATGCTGGAACTGGCGTCTTTGGGTGCGAAAGTGCTTCACTGCCGTTCTGTGGAAGTGGCGAAGAAGTACAATGTAAAACTGGTGGTGCGCTCCAGTATGTCTGACGCGCCCGGTACAGAAGTGAAGGAGGAATGCAAGATGGAAAGAATGCTGGTAAGCGGTGTAGCTGCGGATAAAAATGTATCCCGTATTTCAGTTTTAGGTGTAAAAGACGAGCCCGGTAAGGCTTTTGAAATATTCGATCTGATGGCAAGAGAAAAGGTAAGTGTAGATATCATTCTGCAGTCCAACGGACATGACGGCAGACAGGATATTTCCTTCACCATCGGTCAGGAAGATCTGGACATTGCCCTGAAGGCTCTGGAAGAAAACAAAGAAAGACTGACAGCACAGGAAATCGCTCACGACGAAAATGTTGCAAAACTGTCCATCGTTGGCGCAGGTATGGCAACCAACCCCGGTGTTGCGGCTATGTTCTTTGAAGCAATGTATGATGCAGGCGTAAACATCGAAATGATCTCCACATCCGAAATCAAGATCACACTGCTGATCCCCAGAAAGGATATTGACGAAGCGATGATCGCCGTACACGATAAATTCAAAATCGCATCTGTAAATATGAGAAAAGACTGATTTTTTCATCAAACCAGAAGAAAACGGAATGTGAAACATTCCTGATGAAAACAGCTGGAATCTAAGGATTCCAGCTGTTTTTTTGTGCCATGGTCTTGTCGTACATAACAGACGACAAATGGCGGAAAGTGTTTTGCAAAGGCAGGTGCCAGATTTGCGTTTTTTGGTGGAAAAAGCAATGTTTTGGCGTTTTTTGGGTATTATCTGCCAGAAGATTTTTCGGTTTTTTGTATAACATGCCGCTTGTTTCTTTGTCTAAGTTCATGTACAATAGGTACAAGACTTGTATACAGTATAGAAAAAACGAGGGAACGACGTGGAAGAAATCAGATTAAAAGCACGGGCAAAAATCAACTTAACACTGGATGTAACAGGCAAGCGGGACAACGGCTATCACGAATTGCAGATGATTATGCAGACCGTAGGGCTCTATGACGAAATCGTTCTGCGGAAAATTCCGGAGAATGAAATCCGTCTGGAATCTAACGTAAGCTGGCTGCCTGCGGATAACCGCAATCTGGCTTGGCGGGCGGCAGAACTCATGCGCAGTACCTACGACATCAAGGAAGGCGTTTTGATTCAGATTGACAAACGCATTCCTGTGGCAGCAGGTCTGGCTGGCGGCAGCGCAGACTGCGCGGCAGTGCTGGTGGGCATGAATAAGCTGTTTTCGCTGAAATTGCCCGCGAAAAAGCTGGAAGAACTGGCTTTGACCATGGGAACAGATATCCCTTACTGTGTGCGCCGGGGAACGGTGCTGGCAGAAGGCGTGGGTGAAGTGCTGACCAATATCGAGCCCCCCTGTCCATTCTGCTATGTGGTACTGGCAAAACTGCCTGTAAGCGTATCCACAGCGAAGGTCTACCAGAGCCTGAAATGGGACCAGGTAGAACACCACCCTGATACCAAAGGTATGTTGGCGGCTATGGCAGAAGGCGACGTGCCTGCCATGGGACGGCTGCTTGGAAATGTGCTGGAAACAGTCACCATTCCCATGTATCCAAAAATCGCTGATATCAAGGAAAGTATGTTGGAAAACGGAGCGGAAGGCGCCCTCATGAGCGGCAGCGGTCCTACCGTTTTCGGTTTGTTTACCAAACAGGAAAGGGCAAAGGAAGCGGCGAAAATTCTGCGGAAGCAGTTCGCCATGAGAGATGTATTTGTGACACAGATTTACCATGTGCCCCATGGCAAGAAGGAAAGGAGAACGACTGATGGCAGACACAAGATTTAATATCAATTCTAACGAATATCTTCCCCTGCGGGATGTTGTATTCAATACACTGAGAGACGCGATTTTGACAGGCAAACTGGTTCCCGGTGAAAGACTGATGGAAAACCAGCTGGCAGAAAAACTGGGCGTAAGCCGTACACCCGTCAGAGAAGCACTGCGTATGCTGGAACTGGAAAACCTGGTAGAACTGGTGCCCAGAAAAGGCGCACAGGTTCTGGATATGAGCGAAAAAGACATCATCAATATCCTGGAAGTCAGAGGTGTTCTGGAAGGTCTGGCAACTGGTCTGGCTTGTAAAAAAATGGGCGCAGAAGGTCTGGCAGAACTGAAAAGCCTGGAAGAACGCTTTGAAAAAGCAATTTCCGAAAAAGCACTGGAAGAAATCGCGGAAATCGACGAACAGTTCCACAATGTGATTTTTGCATCCACAGACAATGACAAACTGATTCAGATTTTCAATAACCTGCAGATTCAGCTGTACCGTTATCGTATGGCACACCTGAAACTGGATTCTTCTATCCCTGCCATCGTGGCACATCACAAAGGCATTATCCGTGCCATCGAAAACCACGACGTGGAAGAAGGCACAACTATGGCACAGGGCCATGTAAAATACCACACAGAATTCATTCTGCGTGCTGTTCGCAACAAAGAAACAAAGTAAGAAAATACAAAAGACCAGACAAAAGCAACTTCCCCTTAAGAAAACATTGATTTTTCTTTTCCTTGATTTCTTAAGGGGAATTGTGACGGCTGTCTTCATAAGAAAACATAACAAATACAATCTGAACAAAATCATAAAGCCAAAATCCTTTGTAATCATACGGATTTTGGCTTTATTTGTTTTCTTATGAAGATGCCCCTAATGTCTGGTCTTTTTTTCTGCAAAAAATCAGGATTCTTCCGGCAGAGAGTAGGTTTTGTCCAAAAGAGGAAGAAACTTTTCGCGATTTTCCCAAAGATCGATTTCGGTATAAGATTTGAGAAGCAAGATACGGGAACCCTTTTGGATGACAAGATAGTTTTGAAAGTCTTTTGCCCGGTACTCCAGTTTGGTACCATCGGCGAGAGTTTGTGTTTCCGTTTTGTTCAGGTTGTTGTCGGCTTCTGTCATCAGATAAGTTTTGCCGATGCTTTCGGACAGAAATTCTGATTGACATTGGAAATACTGGGTATCCAAATAAAAATCCTCACTGATTTGAAAAATTTCATACTGTACAGGAGCCAGAAATGAGGTGTAGTAGGAAAAATAGCTGCTATCTGATAGATTTTTATGGCTTCCAAAAGCGGCAGGGGAGAGCGTAGGGAGCTCTGTGCTGTTCTGCGCGGACAGGGGAATGCGTTCGTTCCAGTTTTGTATCCAAAAAGGAGACAGAAGGAGCAGAAAGAGGAAAACTTCTGCGGTGATGCGGCAACATGTCCGAAGGAGCAGTTTTCTTTTTGCTTTGTGGAAATCCTCTGTTTCGGTCACGTCTGTTTCCTCAAAGATCTGCTTTTTCAGTTTTTGCAGCTGTCGAATTTCCTTCGTTGTATCAAGAAAATAAAAAAACAGAAGCAGGACAAAAGCTGAGATCAAAGCGGAATGGTGCAGCCAGTAAAGCCAGTTGCCGGCGGAAATATGAAAAAGCAGCCATAGGGGGAAAAGGCAGAACACAAGGAGCGCCCTCCGCAGACATTTTTTCTGAAGCTTCCCAAGGGTCTCCAATTGCAGTTCCACATCTGTGTGCAGTTCCGGCAGAGAAAAATCATCGGTGCCATAGACCACCAGATGTTCCGAACGGTTGTCGATGTATTTCCAGCCAAATTCTTCATAAAGCTGTTGTCGTTCCCGACTGGGGTCCCAGCAGCGGTCTGGGTCTGCGTCTACCCGATAGCGCATAGGTTTTGGGGTGCCTTTTTCAAATTTGGCAAAGGCACGGCGGCAGGAAACCAGAAACAGTCCTTCTTTTTCTGCCAGTTCTTCCAGCCAAGCTTCAAAAATTTTTATTTCATATGGGGCACAAGGAATCAAACGGCGAATATAGGCCATGTTATGCCCTCCTTTCTTATAAAGGCGTGTATGTTTGTGCAAAGAGTTTCGCAAAATCTTCCACATGGTCTTTCAGGGAAGCATCACCAGCGTAATGGACTATCAGTACCCGGTTGTCCTGCCGCAGAAGAAGAATCTGCGCATTGCCAAGGATATCTCCATAATAGGCTTCCGAAAAACCAGACAGGAAAAGGGGTTCTTTTTTCATTTTGTAGCCTGATATGCCGGGGATATCTGCATAGAGATTTGCCAAATCCATACCGACGATTTTTGCCAGAAAAGAATTTGCCATTTCCCCGTAATAAGAAGTCATGGATGTGGCAACGGCTGGCATGTTAGGGTCTGTGTGATAAGCTGTCTGACTGATTTGGAATGTGGCAGGTGCAAGAACGTTCGAGCGGCTGCGTACATAATTGGAATCGCTGTTCTTACTGCCAATGGTAATAGGGTCGTAAGGGGTCTGCACCCAGTCGGGAGAAATGCCCATTTCCGCCAAAGGTACATAGGGCAGGGGTTCCTCCGCAGTCGTCAGTGATTGGGTGATTTGGTCGTTTTCATCCCATTCCATCAGTTTGTCGCTGAAAGGCAGCAGGAACAAAACCAACAGCACCAGGGTAATGGTCTGCAAAGAAAAGATGTGCAGATATCCTTTGTGGTGACTGAGAGGGTTCCCCTGAGAAAGATTTCTGTAAATCTTCCAAAGCCGCAGGACAGACCAGAGAACCAAAACAGCAAATGCCAACAGTGTCAACAGAACAAAAGCAGAAAAACAGGGACGCTCCAATAAAAATGCTGGATGATACAGAGGGATTCCCAGAAAGATTGCCAGTAAAGCAAGGGAAGCTAATCCAAATACGGTGAAATTTCGGCACATCCGTTTGTAGCCTTTTGCCTGTACCAGCGGGTCACAATGGATTTCCGGTGTATCAGGATTTTCCGCAACGAATATGAAGAAGAAATGGGAAAAAGACGTGAGATATTTCCAGCCAAATTCTTCGTAAAATTGTACCATTTCCGCAGAAGGTGTCCGCACCGTATCGGGAATGGGTTCCAGACGATAGCGGACGGAGGCAGGGGTGCCTTTTTCAAATTGACAGAAAGACAGAAAATAGCCTACTTTTTTCAGGAACCAACCTTTTTTCGCCATGTCCTCCAGAAAGGTTTCCATGGCATCAGGGAAGGAAACTGGCAGGAAAGTTGGTAAATACAAACGATGTTTCATAGAAAGCCCCTCCTTTTGTTTACAGCTCCGTGTGCGCTTCCTCCTCCGCGTCCAGCAGACAGCGGCGGAGCCGTTCCACTTCCTCGGCGTAGATGCGCCGTCCCCGTTCAGTGATGCGGTAGGTGCGTTTGCGTCCTTGGATTTCCGTTTCCTCCAAAAGACCTTCAGACTGGAATTTCGCAAGGATGGTGTAGAGAGTACCAGGCCCCATCTGGATACGCCCTTTTGTTTTCCGGTCGATGAAAGCAGCAACGTCGGTGCCGCACATATCTGTTTTCAAAAATGCCATCAAGACATAAAACATGGTTTCTGTTAAGATTTCCAGTGATTTTTTTGCCAAAGCCATCACTTCCTTTGTAAAACATATGAATATCGTGTATCGATATCGTCTATCGATATTATAACATGATGGACATTTGAACGTCAATGGAGAACAAAAAGAAAAGGGCACAAAACATTTGTTTTGTACCCTTTTGTCATGTTTGGATGCTGTATGAAAAAGTTTACGCTTCTTCTTCTGCCTTTTTGCAGGCAGCACATTTTCCGTAAAGAATCAACTGTTCACAGGCCACTTCGAAATCCAGTGGTTTGGAAAGTTTTTTGTGGAGGTCTGTCAATTCATCATTATATAAGTCTGAAACGCAGCCACAAACGGTGCAGACGGTATGAGGATGGCAGTGCACCTGCGCGTCATAGCGGGCGCTTCCTTCCCCCACGTTCAATTCCTGTACCAGTCCAAGGTGCTTGAAAAAGTCCAGAGTTTTATATACGGTAGCCAAGCTCATGGTAGGATTGGTGGCTTCCAATGTGCGGTAAATGGTTTCCGCATTGGGATGTTCTGTCGAATGCAGCAGCATATTATAGACAGCGATTCTCTGGGGTGTTACCTTGAGCCCTTTTTCACGCAGCACTTGTGCTGTTTCTTTCATAGGCAACCCTCCTAACTAATAATTATTCTTATA
>NZ_CAJMDQ010000010.1 GCF_905212195.1 uncultured Anaerotignum sp.
ATGGCGGCGCCGATTCGCTGGCTCATTTCCGCCGCTGCCGCCTTTGTAAAAGTCACCACCAGCAAACGGTCAATATCCAGCGGTTCTTCTTCGGCTGTAATCCGCTGAATGATACGCTCTACCAATACGGCTGTTTTGCCGCTGCCTGCCGCCGCGGAAACGAGAATATCGCTTCCTCTGGCATCAATGGCTTCTTTCTGCTGTGTTGTCCACTTTGCTCCCACGCTGTTTCACCTCATCTTTTCTTACGAACCAGACGCCTTTTGCAGCCGGATATGAAAAGGAACATACCCCACAAAAGACGCCATAAAGCTACTGTAAGAATTATACCAGAAGTTCAGCAAAAACGCCAACGTCTGCGGGGTCATCTCCATGGTATGAAAGAGATACCTCGCCGTGGTGCGGGCAAATAAATCCGCAAAGCCGCTTTGATACAGACTGGCGCAGCGATATAGGATATCTGCCATCTGCCTTTCTTTTTCGTCCAGTTCATAGACCCTTGCCATTGCCGCAGACATTTCCTCCCAATCCAGTTGTTTTTTCCGTCGCCGCACCACACGAATGGTATGATGGATGCCAGCCAGCTTGAAAAACCGCTTGCCGCTTTCCAAATCCAGTCGTTCCACATTGGCTCTGAAATAATTCTCCCGACTGAAATCCAGCAAAAACATTTCATAGCCATCAGCAACGGTACTTTCGATACACTGCATGTAATATGCTTCATAAAAAGGTGTTTCCTGTGCCGCTCTGGAAAGATAGCTTTCTTTCTGCCCTTCCAGATAAAGGGTAACAGGGTCCTGTTTCTGTCTGATATGTAACTGCATGAAAATTCCTCCTTCTTTTTCTATTGTAAAAGAAAGCAGACCTGTCCATGGGGAATTTTCACCGCAAATGACAACAAAAAAAGAGTGTTTTCGCATAGGAAACACTCTTTTTGAGAGAACAGGCGGCTGTGCACCGCCGCCTGCTTTTTGTACTGTCTGATCCCTGAGGGTATCAGCAGTTACCGCAGTTGTTCAGCTGACCGCCGCAGTTGTTGTTGCCGCAGCAGCACAGCAGGATCAGAATCCACAGCCAGGAATTGTCATTGCCACAGCCGCAGTTGCTGTTGTTGTTATTGCCGCACAGGCACAACAGCAGAATTACCCAAATGAAACTGTCATTACCGCAACCACCAAATCCACACATAATAAAAATACCTCCTTAAGTAAATTGTATCGACTTACAATTTAATCTTATGAGGTATTTTTTGCTTTCTTGCCTGTCTACTTAAAATTTTTTATCGGGGAAGCTGCAGATCGGAAACCAGAATGTCCACAGTAAAACCACCCATTTCGTCCATGAGGCTCACCATGGTGATATGTTCCGCATCATGGAAGTACAACAGATGGCTCATGCCTTTTTCCACTGCCAGTGCCTGATTTTCCTCCAGACCTTCCAGCTGGCTTTCCAGCACTTCCATCCCTGCCGCCAGATACGCTCTGGCAATACGCGCCGCTGTTTCCTGTCCATCCGGATGGGCAGCAAAAACTGCCTTTACTTTCTGTTCCATATTGTGCCGCCTCTTTTCTCAGGAATTGCCGTTCTTTTCATGGAGCATTTTTTCCAGTTCGTCAATAAAACTGTTGATGTCCTTAAACTGACGGTATACGGATGCGAAGCGTACATAAGCCACTTCGTCCAGATCTTTCAGCCGTTCAATGACCATATTGCCCAGCTGTTTGCTTTCCACTTCTCTTTCACCGCTGCCTGCCAGTGTGTTTTCAATATCATCCACCAGCTTCTGAATCTGCTGGGCGGTGACAGGGCGTTTATTGCAGGATTTCATGATCCCGTTCTGAAGTTTTGCCTTATCAAAAATTTCTCTTGTGCCGTCACGTTTGATGACGGTAATGGGAATCATATCCACCCTTTCATATGTGGTAAAACGCTTGCCGCATTTTTCGCAGACTCTGCGGCGGCGAATCACGGAATTATCGTCCTGTGCGCGGGAATCGATTACCTTCGTATCCGCAAAATTACAAAAAGGACATTTCATGCCCAATCCTCCTCCTGTGTTTCTCAATTTCTTTGGTTTTTAGTATAAAGCAGAACAGCCCGCAGGTCAAGCACAAAGGGCAGTTTCTGTCCTATAGGGTCTCATCCCGTTCCATGCTGTCCGCATCCACTTCCACCAGTATAATATCGTCCCCGATACGACGGATACATCGCCATGGGATATAATAGGCTCTGCCTCTGCCAAAAGGGTTCCATCGGCAGCCTTCTAAAGGGATAATCAGCGTACGTATCTTCCCGGAAGGAATATCCAGTTCCAAGTCTCCCACAAAGCCCAATCGTCTGCCATCACAAATGTTGATGACTTCTTTTTCCTGCAAATCGGAGAATTTTTCCATTGACTTTTCCTCCTTTTTGGTCTTATTTTACTTTATGCCTTCCTTACAAAAATACTTGCACAAAATTACAAAAGTGTGACTTTTGCCCCTTGACGCTCTATAGAAATCGTAATACAATATATGCACGATATCACCGCACAAAAATCAATATATTGTATTTCTATGAATTCGAAAAGCCCATGGTTTCAGTCATGGCGCTCTGTGCGGACGAAAAAAACTTACAACCGATCAGGTGGAATGAGGCAGAAAGAGGGATTGACATGATTACAACGATTACGAAACGAGATGGACGTGTGGCTTATTTTGACATCAATAAAATCGCCAATGCCATCGAAAAAGCCTTTCAGGCAACCAGCGGTGCAAAAAGCTATGCAACTTGTCTGGAAATGGCTCAGGAAGTATCTGATTATTTTGAAAATGAAAATATGGATTCCCCTTCTGTAGAACAAATTCAGGACAGAGTGGAACGGGTGCTCATTGACCATGGCTTTGTACAGACTGCAAAAGCCTATATCTTGTATCGTGCGGAACGTACCCGTATCCGTAACATGAATGACCGTCTGATGAAAACATTCGAAGACATCACATACAAAGATGCAACAGACAGTGATATCAAGCGTGAAAACGCCAATATCGACGGCAATACAGCCATGGGTTCCATGCTGAAATACGGCTCTGAAGGGGCAAAACATTTCTACGAATCCTATGTGCTGAACCCCAAACACTCTGAAGCACACCGCAATGGGGATATTCACATCCATGACCTGGATTTCTATACCCTGACCACAACATGTTGTCAGATTGACCTGCTGAAACTGTTTGAAGGCGGTTTCTCCACAGGTCACGGCGTACTGAGAGAACCCAACAGCATTGCAAGCTATGCTTCTCTGGCATGTATCGCCATCCAGTCTAACCAGAACGACCAGCACGGCGGTCAGTCTGTACCCAACTTTGATTACAGCATGGCGCCCGGTGTTGCAAAAACATACAAAAAACGCTATCGTTCCAATCTGGCTTCCCTTATCGAAGTCATGGACAGCGAAGAACACGCAAAGGCCATGAAAGAAGCTTTTGTGAAACTGGAAGACATGGGTCTGGTGCCTACACTGGACAAAAACGAAACATATGATGCCGAAGAAGCTAAACTGGCAGAAGAAATCGGTATTCCTACAGAAATCTATCAGAAAGCACATGCTTTCACTGTGAAAAAATCCACAGAAGAAACAGACAAAGAAACATATCAGGCAATGGAAGCGCTGCTGCACAACCTGAACACCATGCACAGCCGTGCCGGCGCACAGACACCATTCTCCTCCATCAACTATGGTATGGACACTTCCACAGAAGCCAGAATGGTTATGAAAAACATGCTGCTGGTAACAGAAGCAGGCCTTGGCGACGGGGAAACAGCTATCTTCCCTATCCAGATTTTCCGTGTAAAAGAAGGCGTCAACTTCAATCCCGGTGAACCTAACTACGACCTGTTCAAACTGGCATGCCGTGTCAGCGCAAAGCGTCTGTTCCCCAACTTCTCTTTCCAGGATGCACCTTTCAACCTGAAATACTACAAAGAAGGTCATCCCGAAACAGAAATCGCATACATGGGCTGCCGTACACGTGTTATGGCAAATGTCCATGACCCCGAAAAAGAAATCACTCCGGGCAGAGGCAACCTGAGCTTCACCAGCATCAACCTGCCCAGAATCGCTATTATGGCAAACAAGAACATTGACTGGTTCTTCAACGAACTGGATCGTAAAATGGATCTGGTTGTGGAACAGCTGTTGGAACGTTTCGAAATCCAGGCAAAGAAAAAAGTACACAACTATCCTTTCCTCATGGGCGAAGGTATCTGGATTGACAGCGATAAACTGGGCTGCAATGACGAAGTCCGCGAAGTGCTGAAAAACGGCACTCTTTCCGTTGGCTTCATCGGTCTGGCAGAAGCGCTGAAAGCTCTTATCGGCGTACACCACGGCGAAAGCGAAGTGGCACAGAACCTTGGTCTGGACATCATCAGCCACATGCGCAACCGTCTGGATGCACTGTCCCAGAAAACAAAACTGAACTTTACCCTGCTGGCAACACCTGCGGAAGGTCTGTCCGGCAGATTTGTAGAAATCGACCGAAAACGCTTCGGCTCCATCGAAGGCGTGACCGATCGGGAATACTATACAAACAGTTTCCACATTCCTGTATACTACCCTATCAGCGCTTATAAGAAAATCCAGCTGGAAGCACCTTATCACGCACTGACAAACGCAGGTCACATCACTTATGTGGAACTGGATGGTGATCCGTCCACAAACCTGGATGCTTTTGAAAAGATCATCCGTTACATGAAGGCCCAGGGCATTGGTTACGGCTCCATCAACCATCCCGTTGACCGCGACCCTATCTGCGGCTATAACGGCATCATCGGCGACACTTGCCCGAAATGCGGCAGAAAAGAAGATGAAGGCGAAGTAGGCTTCCAGAGAATCCGTCGTATCACAGGCTATCTGGTAGGTACACTGGATCGTTTCAATAACGCAAAACGTGCGGAAGTACGCGACAGAGTAAAACATTCCATCGTAACAGAAGTAAAACTGACACCAAAGGAAGATTAATATGAGAATCAAAATCAGCGGCGTTGTCAACGATTCCATCGTTGACGGCGCAGGCTTTCGCTTAACGGTATTCACACAAGGCTGCCATCACAACTGTCCAGGCTGTCACAACCCTCAGACTCATGACCCAGAAGGCGGTTTCTGGTCTGACACGGAAGATATTCTGAACGTAGTGGCAGAAAATCCCCTGCTGGACGGTATCACCCTTTCTGGTGGTGATCCCATGGAACAGCCTGCTCCCTGCACTGCTCTTGCAGAAGGCGCACATAAAATGGGACTGAACGTCTGGACTTACACCGGCTACACTTGGGAAGCCCTTCTGGAAGAAAACAATCCAGAACGGATGGCACTCCTTCAAAACACTGATGTTCTGGTGGATGGGCCTTTTCTCATGGATCAGCGTTCTTTGGAATTGCGATTCAAAGGCAGCAAAAACCAGCGTACTATCGACGTAAAAAAATCACTGGAAACAGGCAAAATCGTCCTTTGGGATAACTAAGTCAACTCACCATAAAATTTATATAGAAACAAAAAAGCACAAAATCTCTTGCAAAAGAAATTTTGTGCTTTTTCTATTTTGTTTAATCTAAAGGAATTTCCTTCATGCCTTCCGGCGTCCAGATTTTTGTATAACGAAAACCAAATTCCCGACAAGCCTGTGCCACTTCTCCAAAGGCAAAACCAATGGAATCACAGTCATGGCTGTCGCTGGAAAGAACAATCTCCCCGCCCCGTTTCTGCAATTCTTTCAGCAGTCCATAGGAGGGATAAGGTTCTGTTCTGAGTCCACGATACATGGCGCCTGTGTTGATTTCGAAAGGCACCCCTGTACCCAGCAGTTCCTCCATAGCTTCCAACGCCAGAAAACGATAGGCTTTTTCGTCCATATCAAAATATTTATTTCCTTCGTTAAACTTGGAAATCAAGTCAAAATGCCCGATGATATCCGGTTTTGTTTTCGCTACTACCTGGGCTTCTGCTTCAAAGTAAGCAGCAGCATATTTCAGAAAATCACCGCTGAAAAACTCCCGCACAATGGCGTTTGTTCTTTCTTCAGATTCATCTACAGTATGGTACAGCCCGTCTTTGTACACATAATGAGTGGAACCAATGACATAGTCATAAATATCTGTCGGTTCCGTAGAAAAACAATCCTGTTCCACACCGGCGTAAACTTCCATTTTTCCGGCATATTCCGCTTTCACAGCAGCCACATCCCGCAGATAATTCTGGATATTTTCTCTGGACATGCAGTAGCTTTCGTCAAAGTCCGTATAGCCATGACCGGAGAACCCCAGATGGGTAAATCCTTTGTCAAAAGCGGCTTTTGCCATTTCCGCCACCGTATTTTTGCCGTCACAATATTTCGTATGGGTATGATAATTGGCTTTTGGTATCATTTTGTCATCTTCTCCTGTTTTACTTTATGGTCGATGATATGACGGGAAGCCAGTTCTTTCCGTACATCTTCCAGAGAAATGCCAGCTTCCACCATCAGTACAAGTACATGATACGCCAGATCCGCAATTTCGTAAATGGTTTCTTTTTTGTCCTCTGCCTTTGCGGCAATGATGACTTCTGTGGATTCTTCCCCTACTTTTTTCAAAATCTTGTCCAGACCTTTTTCAAAAAGGTATGTGGTGTAGGAACCTTCAGGCTTGTCGGCTTTTCTGCCTTCCAGCAGTTCCATAAGCCCATCAATGGAAAATCCATGATTTTCTTCGCTCTGGTACACAGTTTCGTTGAAACAGGATTCTGTACCCAAATGGCAGGCAGGGCCGTCCTTCAGCACTTCCACTGTCAGGGCATCTCTGTCACAGTCAGCGGTGATGCTGACAATATGCTGGAAATTACCGGAAGTTTCCCCTTTCCGCCACAATTCCTGACGGGAACGGGACCAGAAGCAAGTCTTGCCTTCTTTCATGCTGATTTCCAGACTTTCCCGGTTCATGTAAGCAACTGTCAGGACTTTTTTGCTAAGGGCATCTACCACAACAGCAGGAATCAGCCCTTTTTCATCAAACTTCAATGTATTTATATCAAACATACGTCCAATCTCCTTTTATAACCGCATGGGAATGTTTTCTTTCGCCAGACGTTCTTTCAATTTCTTGATATTCACTTCGCCAAAATGGAAAATAGAAGCCGCCAGACCTGCGTCCACTTTGGGCAGTTCTTTGAACAGTGTTACAAAGTCCTCCATAGACCCTGCGCCGCCGGATGCAATGACAGGAACGGAAACGGCATCACAAACTGCTTCCAGTATTTCCAAGTCAAAGCCCTGTTTTACGCCATCGGTGTCAATACTGTTGACAACCACTTCCCCAGCACCCAATGCTACACATTTTTTAATCCACTCGATGGCATCCATACCAGTGTTTTCCCGTCCGCCTTTGGCAAAGACCGTAAACTTGCCGTCTACCCGTTTCACATCCACAGAAAGGACAACGCACTGGTCACCATATTTTTGTGCCGCCTGTGCGATGAGGTCAGGATTTTTGATGGCACCGGAATTGACACTGACTTTATCGGCGCCGCATTTCAGCACACGGTCAAAATCTTCCAGTGTATTGATGCCGCCGCCAACAGTCAGGGGAATGAAAATGGTTTCCGCAACTTTTTTCAAAATATCTGTAAAGAGAGCACGGCCTTCCGCTGACGCTGTGATATCATAAAACACCAGTTCATCGGCGCCGTTGTCGCTATAATATTTCCCCAGTTCAATGGGAGAAGAAACGTCATTCAGCCCTTGAAAATTGACGCCTTTTACCACCCGTCCGTCTTTTACATCCAGACAGGGAATGATGCGTTTTGTAATCATTTGCCTTCCCCCTTTGCCAGTTTTACGGCTTCTGCCAAATCAATATACCCTGTATACAAGGCTTTTCCCAGAATAGCGCCATACAGCCCCATTTTTTCCAGAGCCGCTACATCCTCCAAAGAAGAAACACCGCCGGATGCCACAATATCCATGTGGTATGTTTCGCCTAAGTGACGGTACAGTTCCAGATTGGTGCCTGAAAGCAGCCCGTCCTTGGAAATATCCGTACAAATGATGGTTTTCACGCCCATCTTTTCCAGCTTCTCACAAAAAGCGTCACAGGTCAGGGCAGAAACTTCTGTCCAGCCTTTGATGGCAACCATACCATCTTTGATGTCTACACCAACGGCAATTTTTTCGCCGTATTTTGCCACCATATTTTCCAGAAAATCCGGCTGGGTAATAGCCGCTGTCCCCAGAATTACACGGTATACGCCCGCATCCAGATATTTCTGAATGGTTTCTTCGGAGCGGATGCCGCCGCCAACTTCTGTTTTCAATCCGCTTTTTGCCACAATATCCCGAATGGTTTCCAGATTGGGTGTGGTGCCGTCTTTTGCACCTTCCAGATCCACCAGATGTAAATATTCCGCACCTGCTTTGGCAAAGGACTGCGCCACTGCCGCAGGATTGTCGCTATAAACGGTTTTCTGGGCATAGTCTCCACGCACCAGCCGCACCGCACAGCCTTCGATCAGATCAATGGCAGGAAAAATAAACATGCGCCTTCCTCCTCTCACAGGTTACAAAATGCTTTCAGTATCTTCAGTCCCACTTCTCCGCTTTTTTCTGGATGGAACTGACAGCCATATACATTGCCCCTTGCCACTGCCGCTGTCAGTTCTGCGCCATATTCTGCCGTCGCTGTCACGAAATCCGCGCAGTCAACCGCTGCAAAGGAATGCACGAAGTACACACAGTCATTTTCTGCCAAATCCGCAAAAATGGGGGATTTTTCTTTCTCTTTCGGGAAATGCAGTCCATTCCAGCCGATGTGAGGTACTTTCAGCCCCTCGCCGATCATAGGCGCAATGGGTCGCACCACGCCGGGAATAAGCCCCAGCCCTGCATATTCGCCGTATTCATAGCTTTTTTCAAAAAGCAGCTGCATCCCCAGACAAATGCCCAGTAAAGGCTTGCCTGCCGCCGCTTCTTTCAGCACCACTTCCGCCATGCCGCTTTGCTGCAGTTTTTCCGCCGCATCCCCGAAAGCGCCAACCCCCGGCAGGATGATGTGGTCGCATTTCTGCAATACAGCAGGGTCATTTGTCACCACTGCTTCTTCTCCGATATATGCCAATGAGCTTTTCAGGGAAAAGAGATTCCCTACGCCATAATCAATGATTCCTACCATTACAGCACCCCTTTTGTTGACGGGATTTCATCCCGATATTTTTCGTCAATGGAAACTGCCTGTGCCAGCGTTCTGGCAAGGGCTTTGAATGTACCTTCGATGATATGATGGCTGTTTCTGCCGGAAAGCTGTTTCACATGGAGCGTCATGTTTGCCTTCCGCACAAAAGCAATGAGGAATTCCTCTGTCAGTTCTGTGTCGAAGGTGCCCACTTTTTCTGTGGGGATTTCCAGCCCATATTCCAGATGGGCACGACCGGAAAGATCCACGGCACACAAAATCAATGTTTCATCCATAGGCAGGATGATATGTCCATAGCGGCGGATGCCTGCGCCATTGCCCAAGGCTTCCGCAAAAGCCATGCCCAGACAAATGCCGATATCCTCCACGGAATGATGGTCGTCCACATCCACATCCCCATGACAGGTCACGTCCAAATCAAAACGACCGTGTCTGGCAAAGAGGGTCAGCATGTGATTGAGAAAACCACAGCCTGTATCTATGTTGCTTTTGCCTGTACCATCCAGATTCAGGGCAAGGGAAATGTCTGTTTCCGCTGTTTTCCGTTCGATTTCACTTGTTCTCATGCCTTTCCTCCTTCCGCCAGCAGTTCTTTTGTTTTTTCCAGTAAAATATCCATCTGTTCATCGGTGCCGATGGTGATGCGCACAAAGTCTTTGATTTTTTCTTTGCCGAAATACCGCACCAGCACACCTTTTTTCTTCAGACCCGCATACAAATCCGCACCACTGACGGCGTCAGACTTAGTGAAAATAAAGTTTGCCACAGAATTCAGCACCGTAAAGCCCAGTTTTCTCAGTTCCGCAGTGGTTCTTTCTCTGGTTGCAGCGATTTTCCTGCAGTTTTCCATATAATAATCATTGCTGTCCACAGCCGCTTCCCCTGCCGCCAATGTGATACGGTTGATGTTATAGGGGTTTGTGGAGTATTTGATTTTATTCAAGTCCTCAATGATACCTTTGGAGGCAATGGCAAAGCCCAATCTTGCCCCAGCCATGGAACGGGATTTGGAAAAGGTCTGCACCACCAGCAAGTTATCGTATTTGTGAATCAAATCCACACAGCTGGTACCGCCGAAATCAATATATGCCTCATCAATGACAACCACGTAATCTGGATTGGACCGGATGATTTTTTCGATGTCATTTTGAGGCAATTCCAGCCCCGTAGGCGCGTTTGGATTGGCAATGACTACCATTGCCTCATTTTTACAGTAATCCGCCGCAGAGATGGTAAAATCCGCCTGTAAAGGCACCTGTTTTGCCTGCACCTCATAAAGGTCAGCATAGACAGGATAAAAACCATAACTAATTTCCGGGAACATAGCTCCGTGGGTTTCGTCACAGAATGCCATAAAGGCAAAATTCAAAATATCATCAGAGCCATTGGAAAGGAAAATATTCTCCGCTGTGACCCCGTAAAGGTCAGCCAGCTTCTGACGCAGGACTTTCCCCTCCGGGTCTGGATAAAGCTGTAATTTTCCGATTTCTTCTCCGCTGATCCTTGCGAACACTTCCGGTGAAGGAGGGTATGGAGATTCATTTGTATTCAGTTTTACATACTGCATGTCCTGAGGCTGTTCCCCGGGAGTATATGCTTCCAGTCCCGCAAAACGGGCACTTAAAAATCTGCTCATAACGTTCCTCCTTTTTCCAGACGTACCGAAACGGATTTACCGTGTGCCTGCAAGCCTTCTTCTTCCGCAAAGCGCACGATTTTTTCTCCCACCTGTTCCAGTGCCTGCTGGGTATAGTATGTAAAAGAAGATTTCTTGATGAAATCATCTACAGACAAGGGGGAAGAAAAACGGGCTGTACCGCTGGTAGGCAAGGTATGGTTTGGCCCTGCGAAATAATCCCCCAATGCTTCCGGCGCATGTTTTCCAAGGAAAATGGAACCGGCATGGCGAATCTGCGCCAGATAGGCAAACGGATTGTCCACACAGACTTCCAGATGTTCAGGAGCGATTTCATTGGAAATTTCCACCGCCTGTGTTATGGATTCCGCCAAAATGATTTTACTGCAATGATCAATGGATTCTCTGGCAATTTCCGCCCGAGGGAGCAACGGAATCTGCCGTTCCAGTTCCGCAGAAACATCATCAGCCAGTCGTTTGCTGTCCGTTACCAGCACAGCACTTGCCATTTTGTCATGTTCCGCCTGAGAAAGCATATCTGCCGCTACTACTTCCGCATCACAGGTATCATCTGCCAGAATCAAAATTTCACTGGGGCCTGCAATCATATCAATGGAAACCCGGCCAAAAACCTGTTTTTTGGCTTCTGCCACAAAAGCATTGCCGGGGCCTACAATCTTATCCACACAAGGCACACTTTCTGTGCCATACGCCAATGCACCAATAGCCTGTGCGCCGCCGATTTTGAAGATACGGTCTACGCCAGCGATTTCTGCCGCCGCCAGAATAACAGGATTGATTTTGCCGCCTTTTGCTGGAGTGGTCATGATGATTTCCCCTACTCCTGCGATTTTCGCCGGAATGGTATCCATCAAAACCGTAGAGGGATAACATGCTGTACCACCGGGCACATAGACACCTGCTCTATCCACAGGGATGATTTTCTGCCCCAGTACCACACCGTCTTTTTCTGAGATGACAAAGTCAGTCCGTTTCTGTTTTTCATGGAAAGCGCGGATATTTGCTGCCGCTTCTTCCAAAATGGCAATGAGTTCCGGGTCTACTGCCGCCATGGCCGCCGCCCGTTCTTCCGCTGTCACTTCCAGCACATCCAGCTTTGCACCGTCAAAACGTTCGCTGTAACGCCGCAGGGCTTCGTCGCCGTTTTTCCGCACGTCTGCCAAAATTTCTGCTACGGCGTCGGCCACGTCTGTTTTTTCTTCTGTTCTATGAAAAATATCATCTATGGAAATATCTGCATAACGATACTGTTTAATCATTGGTATCACCTCATTTTGCTTCTTGTCGAAGCTCTTTTATTTTTTCACACATCTCCTGCACCCGTTCATAATTGAACTGGTAGCTGGATTTATTGGCAATGAGCCTTGCGCTGATGGGCACAATGTCCTCCAGCGGCTCCAGATTGTTTTCTTTCAGCGTGGTGCCTGTTTCCACAATATCCACGATGACATCGGACATATGAAGGATGGGTGCAATTTCAATAGAGCCATGGAGTTTAATAATTTCGATTTCCATACTCTGTCTACGGAAATATTCCCTTGCGATATTGGGAAATTTCGTTGCCACGCGAAGTGTCTTATCTGTGGTAAGTCTTGTGCCTTTGATGCCTGCCACTGCCATGCGGCATTTTCCGATGCCTAAATCCAGCAATTCATAGACATCAGACCCCTGTTCCAGCAAAATATCTTTGCCTACAATGCCCACATCTGCGGCGCCCCGTTCCACATAAACGGCAACGTCAGAAGGCTTTACCCAAAAATACCGCACACGGTTTTCCTCATTTTCAAAAATCAGTTTTCGGTTCTGTTCCCGAATGGAGGGGCAGCCAAAGCCAATGCCTTCCAAAATATCATAGGCTTTTTCCCCCAATCTGCCTTTTGGCAACGCGATATTCAAATACTCAGCCAATGACTTCCACCCCGCTTTCACTCAACCGGCAAAGCTGCTTGTATTTCAGTCTGCCGTCATCCTGTTTCTGTACCGCCACAGAAAGTCCCATGCTCTGAAGCATCTGCACTGCCCGCAGTTTTCCAATGGTATCTGTATTTTCATCGCATAAAAGCAATGCATCCACATCGTAAGACTTTTCTTCTTCGCCATAGCGTTCCAGCATATCCATATAAACAGCAAATCCCAGCGCGTCAGCATTTTTGCCGCATTTATGCACCAGATTGTCATATCTGCCGCCGGAAAGCACCCCTGTAGGGATACCATCCACAAATCCCTGGAAGATAATGCCGTTGTAATAATCCATATCATTGACAATGGAAAAATCCAGATGGATACCATGATCATACACACAGGCTTTCAAATTGGCATAAAGCCGTTCCAGTTCCCCAATGGCCTGTTCTGCTTTTTCATTGCCGCACAATGCTTTTGCTTTGGGCAGAATTTCCGCCAGACTGCCATGGAGGGATGCCAATGTCTGCAAACGACTGGTAAGTTCTTCAGAAACTCCGTTTTCCTTACAAATCTGTGCAATGCCATGGGCATTTTTTTCACCGATGCAGACCAGAATTTTCTCCTGCTGGGAAGGCGGAAGTGCTGTTTCTTCCAATAATCCCTGCACAAAGCCCATATGAGAAAGATTCAGCACACAACGGCTGGAAATGCTGTCCAGACTTTTCTTTGCCAGAAGCACCACTTCGCTGACAGCATAATCGTCCACTTCGCCGATGTATTCCAGTCCCACCTGCATAATTTCTTTATATTCACCGTCGTCCTTTCTGGCACGGTATACATTTTCGTTGTAATATACACGTTCCGGGCAGTCATAACTGCCTTTGGTATGCTTAACAATGGATAATGTCACATCAGGTTTCAACGCCAGCAAATGACCTTGCAGTCCCTGAAAAGTGATAATATTTTTCGTTGTCAAAAAACTTCTGTTTTCTGCATAAAAATCATATTCTTCAAACTTGCTCATTTTGAATTTACGATAACCGTACTGTTCAAAGAGCGCCCGCAGACGAAATACTGTCTGTTCTTCTTTTTTCAATAATCCATCCCAATCGGTCATAAGGCACCTCCCACATGCTTTTCTTCATATTAAGCCAGTTTAGCACTTTAGTCAAGTAGATTATTAAAGTTTGGTATGTATATACAAATTGCTAAGTTTTTATTCAGATATTTATACAAATTGTATAAAATTGCGTACAATTAATTTCAGACAATAAAAAAACCGGAATCCAACAAATCCGTTGGTTCCGGTTTTTTCTGCTTTTATTATTTTTTTGTTTCCACACAAACAACTTTTACATCAATCTTTGTTTCCGCTGTGCTTTCTGCGACTTCTGTTTCAGGCAGAGTACCGATTTCGGATAATTCATCCAAAAATGTCTGTTTCTGATTTTCTTTCATGGTCACTGTGATAGAAGATTCTGTTGCTTCTTTTTCTGTCAATTCCATTTCTGTGATGATGGTACGAATGCCATCCATAGCTTCCTGCACATCATTTACCTGCAAGGAAACCTGTTCCGGCATCTGCATATCACTTGCACGCACAACGACCGGCTGACTGGATTCTGCTGCTCCAGCGCCTGCTGCGTCGTCTGACATGGTATTCATAGAATATGCTCCCACCAAAGGCTGCTCTGCTGCCTCTGCCTGTGGCTGATTTGCTGCGGATTCTGGCACAGCGGCTTCTTCCTGCACACTCTGTACAGGTGCTTTCTGTTCGCTGTCTGCCGGTTTTGTCGTTTCTGTTGTGGTTGTTGTTTTTGGTGTCGTCGTAGAGATTTTCGGCTGAACTGTTGTCTGTTTGGGTTCTGCGGATACAGTGCCTGTAGTTTCATCCACTACTGTATCCTGCAATGTCTCTGTTGTTTCATCAGCCGTACTGTTGTCTGCTGTGATTGTTTCTTCTGTTCCGTACCCGGATGCCTCCGGTGTATTTTTTGCCTCCTGAATGATGGCTTCCTGCGGTGCCCGCAGCTGCTGAATGCCCTGGATTCCGCCTGCCGCTGCCACCAGCACCACTGCTGCGGCAACCAGACCGAAATTCTTCCAGTTTTTCCGACGTTTCTGAGGGAACGGTACCACCTTACCTATTTCCTGTTTTTCTGTCTGATCTATAGAAGCATCTGAAACTTTCGCCAAGTTTTCTTTTGCGATTTTTCCCATTAATTCTTCATGATAGCCTTCCGGCAAAGCAGCTTCGGGAAGGGTATGCAGGCTTTCCAGCATTTGTTTGACCATTTTTGCTTCGGCTGCACATTCCGGGCAGCTTTCCAGATGTTTTTCCAGTTCTGCCGCTTCTTCCGCAGTCAGTGTGCCGTCGTAATAATCCCAGAATTTCTCCTGATACTGGCTACATTTCATCATGTCCTTCCCTCCTTTCTGCTCTTTTGACGTAAGTCATTTGATTTTCGTTCCCTAATTTTTAAAATTTCTTCCTTTAATTGTATTCTGGCTCGAGAAATGCGTGATTTTACGGTTCCTAAAGCCGTATCTGTCATTTCTGCAATTTCTTCATAGGAAAAGCCGCGGATGTCCCGCAGCACAACGGCTGTTTTATGTTCCGGCGACAAAGTCTCCAGCGCCCGAAGGACTTCACTCTGCCCTTCCTTACGCATCAGGCTTTCCTCCGGTGTTTCTCCTGTATCAGCAAACTGTTTTTGATAGCTGCCTTCCGTATCCTCGATTTCCGCTTCCAAGGAATAGGTTTGTTTTCCTTTTCGGCGACGCATTTCATCAATGCATGTATTGACAGCAATGCGGTAAATCCAGGTGGAAAAAGCGGATTTTTCATCGAATTTTGACAGATTGCGATAAACCTTCAAAAAAACTTCCTGGGAAAGATCTTTCACATCTTCACCAGGGCCCATCATACGAAGCACGATGTTAAAAACGATTTTTTCATGCTGCAAAAGCAACTGTTCAAATGCCTGCATATCCCCATTTTTCGCGCGGGATACCAATGCGTTGCTTTCTACGGCATCGTTCTTTTTCTCCACATACTCACCCCAATTCGTGGTTGTTACCTCAAAAATATTCTTTCTCCATTGTACCGTGAAAATTCTTTTTTGAAAAGAAAAAAACTCGCCAAAACATTGCAGACAACGTTTTAACGAGTTTCAAAAAGTCGAGGCGACAAGATTTGAACTTGCGACCTCTACATCCCTAATGTAGCGCTCTACCAAGCTGAGCCACGCCTCGACGACCTTTTCTATCTTACTACATTTTTTACATATGTCAACATCTTTTTGCAATTTTTTTGAAAAAAGTTGGGACAGACCAGAAAGCCTGTCCCACTTTCACTTGCAAAAATCAGATGCAACAATTATTTCTTTGTTACAGCCAGAATTTCTACTTCACACAGAACGTTCTTAGGCAGTGTTTTTACTGCTACGCAAGAACGAGCGGGTTTGCCTGTGAAGTATTTAGCGTATACTTCGTTGAATGTAGCGAAGTCGCCCATGTCAGCCAGGAAGCATGTTGTTTTAACAACGTCTGTGTATGTCAGACCGTTTACTTCCAGAATAGCGCCGATGTTTTTCATAACCTGTTCTGTCTGGTCAACGATGCCTTCTGCTACAACATCGCCTACTTCAGGGTTGATGGGAACCTGACCGGAAGCGAACAGGAAACCATTTACTTCGATAGCCTGAGAGTAAGGGCCGATAGCTGCGGGTGCTTTGTCTGTGCTTGTTACTTTAAACATGTTGATAACCTCCATATTTTTGCATAGTATTTTATTTACTTTTATTTTAGTCCAAAGACAATATACAGTCAATGTATTTCGTATCAGATACAGCATTTTTTACTTTTTGTATGAAATTCTGCAAATTTTTATTCCCTTTTTGTCTGGTTTCGGTTAAAATAGAAATGTTATGGATACAAAAAGCAACAACTTTTCAATATAGATTTTGGACAGAAAGGAAAATGAACATGAGTAATCTGGAAGCCATTCAAAAACGGCGTATTTTCGGCATCATCTCTCACCCCGACGCAGGTAAGACCACACTGACAGAAAAACTGCTGCTCCACGGCGGCGCTATTCGTGAAGCCGGCACCGTAAAAGCAAGAAGAAATGCGAAATTCGCAAAAAGTGACTGGATGGAAATCGAAAAACAGAGAGGGATTTCCGTTACTTCTTCCGTTATGCAGTTTGAGTATGACGGCAAAGTGGTATCCATCATGGATACTCCCGGTCATAACGACTTCGGTGAAGACACTTACCGCATTCTGACATCTGTAGACAGCGCTGTCATGGTAATCGACGCGGCAAAAGGTGTGGAAGCACAGACTGTAAAGTTGTTCAAAGTTTGCAGCATGCGTGAAATCCCCATTTTTACATTCATCAACAAATTAGACCGTCAGTCCAAAGATCCTCTGGATTGTATGGCTGACCTGGAAGACGCGCTGGGACTGCCCTCTACAGCCGTTACATGGCCCATCGGCAACGGTTTGACCTTCGAAGGCATCTACGACCGTCTGGAAAACAAAGTATATCTCTACAAACAGAAAGACGGCGTTGTGGAACTGGGTGCCAACGGTGTATTCGGTGATACACTGGAAGGCGTTATCTCCGATGCTAACCTGGATATTCTCCGTGGTGAAATGGAATTGCTGGACGGCGCAGGTAACCCCTTTGACCTGCAGGCAATCAAAGAAGGGAAACTTTCTCCCGTATTCTTTGGTTCTGCTCTGGCTGACTTCGGTATTACACCATTCCTGAAACATTTCCTGGAATGGTCTCCTGCTCCCGGCCCCAGAAAAACTACAACAGGCGAAGTAAAACCCACAGACGAATTCTTCAGCGGCTTTATTTTCAAAATTCAGGCAAACATGAACCCTGCCCATCGTGACAGACTGGCATTCCTGCGTATCTGCTCCGGTACCTTCAACCGCGGTATGAGCGTTACACTGTCCCGTACAGGCAAGCAGATGAAACTGAGCCAGTCCACACACCTGATGGCAAATGACCGTGAAACTGTAGAAACAGCTATTGCCGGGGACATCATTGGTATTTATGACAGCGGCAACTATCAGATCGGCGACACCATCACTGACCGGAAGGAAAAACTGTTCTTTGAACCACTGCCTACCTTCCCTCCTGAACTGTTCTGCCGTGTGCATCCTGTGAACTCTCTGAAAGCAAAACAGTTCCAGAAAGGCGTACAGCAGCTGGCACAGGAAGGTGCGATTCAGGTATACCACAACGAATTCAACGACGTTATTCTGGGCGCTGTAGGTCAGCTGCAGTTTGAAGTATTCGAATATCGTCTGAAAAACGAATACAACTCTGAAATCCGCATGGAACCTCTGGACTACAGCGTAGCCCGCTGGGTAGCGCCCGGTTCCCCTAAGGATGTCAAAGATTATGTGGTAGCCAGAAGCACACTGGTATATGACCACTTTGAACGTCCTATCCTGCTCTTTGCAAACCAGTACACACTGAACAACTTCATGCAGAAGAACCCCGAAGTGAAGCTGGTAGAAGCGCTGGACGTAGACGATACAGAATATCAGGGTTAAACACAAAAAACCAGAAAGAATCGAAAGGATTCTTTCTGGTTTTTTATTTTTTCCGTTGAGGTAATTGTTTTTATAAATCAGCTTATGCGCCAAAAGTACGGATATCTGCCAAAAGCTGTTCTACATTTTCCGCATCTGTTGCCCAGCTGGTGCAGAAACGAACAGAAGTATGTTCTTCATCTACTTTCTGCCATGTATAGAAAGCATATTTCTTCCGCAGTTCAACTACCAATTCGTTGGGCAGAATGGGGAACTGCTGATTGGTATAGGAATCAAACTGCATGCCAAAGCCTTTTTCCTCACAAGCCTTACGAATCTTCATAGCCAGATCTACAGCATGTTTGGAAATTTCAAAATACAGACCATCTGTAAACAGTGTTTCGAACTGGATACCCAGCAATCTGCCTTTTGCCAGCATACCGCCGCGCTGTTTGATGATATAACGGAAATCCTGACGATAAGCAGGGTTTGCGATGACAACTGCTTCTCCAAAGAGTGCCCCTACTTTTGTACCGCCGATATAGAAAATATCACTCAGTTCTGCCAGATCTTTCAGTGTCACATCATTGGTAGGTGCTGCCATACCATAGCCCAGTCTTGCGCCGTCCACATACAGAGGCAATCCGCATTTCACGCATGTTTCACGCAATGCTGTCAGTTCTGCTTTGGAATACAAGGTACCGTTTTCTGTAGGCTGGGAAATATATACCATACCGGGCTGTACAACGTGTTCTCTGGATTCATCACGCCAATGAGCGTCGTAAGCTTCCTGCACCTGTGCAGCAGTGATTTTGCCATCTGTGCTGGGCATTGCCAGTACTTTATGCCCTGTTGCCTCAATGGCGCCTGTTTCATGTACATTCACATGACCGGAAACAGCGCAAAGCACACCCTGATGGGGACGCAGTACGGACGCGATCACAGTCAGATTTGTCTGTGTGCCGCCCACCAGAAAATGTACGTCCAGATCTTCTTTGCCGCATGCCTGACGAATCAGTTCACGGGCATGATCGCTGTAAACGTCTTCGCTGTAGCCTGCTGTCTGTTCCAGATTTGTGCGCATCATGTTTTCCAGAATCTTCTCATGTGCACCTTCCGCATAATCACATTCAAAACGTATCACAATACATCTTTCCTTTCTTTATGCTTTCTTTTTCTTTCCTTTGCAGCGCAGTTCGATGAGTTTCTTCACATCTTCCAACACTTCTTCGTCCTGCACCTTTGCCAACAGCAATTTTCCGCCATTAAACAAGTCAGTTTTTTCAAAAAGATGCTGAATATACTCGCTGCAATCTTTGATCAGTTCTTCCGCTTCTGCCAGCTCTTTATGTCCGATGCTGACCATACACATAAAATATCCTTCCATGGGATACATGGAACAAATGGCACGCACGCCTTTGCGATATCTGATACTCCAACCCTCCTGCATACTGCAAGTGCTGTAATCATATAACGGCTGTATTTTGTAAGTATCTTCGATATAACTGCGCAGTGCCTGCCAATGCGGGCTGTTGATAAAAGCTTCCATCTCTGCGGGCTGCGGCTGATGCTCTCTGCTGAATGCCGCTCTCCAGTCCATGTGGTTTCCTCCTTTGGGTTTCTACCATTGTCTTTCCTTTCACAATCCTATGCAAAAACAAATGGATAAAACCTTGTAGCAACTACAATGTTCTATCCATTTGAATGATTCTGTATAAATGACCTAGTCTTTAGGCTAGAAAACAGAAATTATTCTTCTGTAGCTGCTTCTTCTGCGGGAGCTTCTTCTACAGGAGCATCTGCCTGTCTCTTGGAAAGGCTGATTTTCTTCTGTTCGGGGTTCACTTCCAGAACTTTCACGTTGATGATTTCGCCAACTTTCAGTTCGTCTTCAGGTTTTACAACGTGTTTGTTAGCAATCTGAGAGATGTGTACCAGACCATCTACGCCGGGTTCCAGTTCAACGAATGCACCGAAAGGTACCATACGTACAACTTTACCTTCAACGATGGAGCCAACTGCATATTTTTCAGCAGCCAGTTTCCAAGGGTTCTTGTCTGCATCTTTCAGGGACAGGCTGATTTTGCCTTTTTCTTTATCTACGTCCAGAACGAATACTTCTACTTCCTGACCTTCTTTCAGAACTTCTTTGGGGTTGGAGATTCTGCCCCAGCTCATTTCGGAAATGTGGATCAGACCGTCTACGCCGCCCAGATCAACAAATGCGCCGAAATCTGTCAGTCTGCTTACTGTACCGTTTACTCTGGAACCAGCCTGGATTGTTTCGAACAGAGCTGCGCGTTTTGCTGCGATTTCCTGTTCTACCAGTGCTTTTCTGCCGCCGATGAAACGACGTTTTACTCTGTCAACTTCGATAATGTTGAATTCCAATTCCTGACCATTGAATACGCTCAGGTCTTCGATAAATCTATTAGAAACCTGAGAAGAAGGAATGAATACGTTTACGCCGTTGACAACTGCGATCAGACCGCCTTTTACAACGTTTGTAACTGTACCTGTTACAACTGCTTTGTCGTTGTAAGCAGCTTCGATTTCTTCGATGCCCTTCTGAGCTTCGATACGTTTTCTGGAAAGCATAACATTGCCGTCGCCATCGTTTACGCGTACTACGAATACTTCGATTTCATCTCCAGGCTGAACTGTTTTGCTGGGAATCACTGTAGGGTCACTGCTGAATTCGCCTCTTGCGATGATACCATCGGATTTGAAGCCCAGGTTAACGGATACTTCTTCGTTTACAACCTGAATAACAGTGCCTTTTACCACGTCACCTGTGTGCAGGGTAACGAGGGATTCTTCTAACATCTGTTCGAATGTCGCTTCCTCACTTCCTCCTAAATTTTGTACTGCATTTTCTAATGCTTCGCTCATAGTAACAACTACCTCCTTAATTATTGCAGGCGGTGTAGACGCACCTGCAGTTATACCTATTTTATCATCTTTTCCGAAATTATTCAACACCAAATCACAAATTGTTTCAATATGTACGGTATTTCCACAATTTTTTGCACAAATTTCCACAAGCTTCTGGGTGTTGGAACTGTTTTTGCCGCCAATGACAATCATCTTATCTACGGTTTTGGACAGTTCTTCCGCTTCTGTCTGCCGTTTTTCCGTTGCGGAACATATGGTGTTATGGACTTCCATGTTTACGCCTCTGTCCTGCAAAATCTCCAGAATCTTGTCGAATTTTGCCTGACGGAATGTGGTCTGCACCACAACGGCGTATTTTTCTTTTTCGGGGATTTCCTTTGTTTTTGCCGCTTCTTCATCTTCCAGAATCACAGCTGCATTTTCACACCAGCCATTGATACCAATAACTTCCGGATGGGTGCCATCGCCAACGATGATGATGCCCATACCTTCTGCCAGTTTTTCATGAACGATGTTATGGATTTTTTTCACAAAAGGACAGGTGCCATCCAGAATTTTCAGTCCTTTTGCTTCCGCTTCATCATACAAAGCTTTACCAACGCCATGGGAACGAATCAAGAGAGTTCCTTCTGTGAGTCCATCCAGATCTTCTACAATCTGTAGTCCTTTGGAAGCCAAGTCGTCTGTTACGGTTTTATTATGAATGAGCTGTCCATAGGAATACAGCTTGGGTTCCACACCAATGGCTTCATAAGCCATTTCAATGGCACGTTTTACACCAAAACAAAAGCCAGCGGATTCTGCCACACGAATATTGCTCATACTTCCACCCTCATTTCTCTTACTTTTTCCATGACTTTTTCCGTGATTTCTTCCATCATTTCTGTTGTCACTTTCTGTCCCTTGTATTCATCCAGATAAATGGGCTTGCCGTAACGGATATGAACAACAGAACGGAATTTATACTTACTGCTGATACAGATAGGAACAATAGGAGCTTCCCCTTTCAGCGCAAAAAGAGCAACACCAGCTTTTGCCGCCTTGGCTTCCCCTTCTTTCACGCGGGTGCCTTCTGCAAAAATCCCAAGAGCTTCGCCATTTTTCAGCAGTTTGATAGCTGTTTTCAGAGCCTTCATATCTGTGGTTTGACGGTCAACGGGAAAAGCGCCCAGAGCGGACAGCAGTTTTGCAGACCATCTTTTTTCAAACAGTTCTTTTTTGGCAATATACCGTACAGGACGTTTTACAAATGCCGCCATAGTCGTCGGGTCAAAATTGCTCATATGATTGCAGCAAAGAACCACGCCGCCTTCTGTTGGGATATGTTCTTCCCCCTGAATGTCCATACGGAACATAAATTTATAATAGATTTTTACCAAACCTCTTGCAAATGTATAAAATGACATATCTTTTCACCTCATTTTGTTTTTTCGGCAATGAGCGCCAGCAGTTTCGCTGTCACCGCAGGAATATCCAGCCCTGTGGTATCCACATTTACCGCATCATCCGCACGGCAAAGAGGGCTGTTTTCCCGGTGCATGTCCTGATAATCCCGCTGGGCGATTTCTTCCCGAATGGTTTCCAAGTCAGCGGTTTTGCCCTGCGCTTCCAGTTCCCCCACACGGCGTTTTGCTCTCTCTTCCACACTGGCATCCAGATAAATCTTCACCTCTGCATCGGGCAGAACCTTTGTGCCAATGTCACGACCATCCATGATAACAGACTGTTCCTTTGCCAGTCCCTGCTGGATTTCTACCAGTTTTTCGCGGACTTTCTGATAAGCCGCCACACTGGAAGCCGCCTTACCGATTTCCTCTGTACGGATACGGGAAGTGATGTCCTCCCCATCCAGCAAAATCCGCTGTCCGCCGGCTTCTGGGAAAATCTTCATATCCAGACTATCCAAAGAAGCCACAACAGCGTCTTCATCGGCAGGATTGATGCCTTTTTTCAGACAAGCCATGCCGACAGTGCGATACATAGCGCCTGTGTCGATATATAAAATGCCCAATGCCTTTGCAATTTCTTTAGCTACAGTGCTTTTGCCGGAGCCTGCAGGCCCATCCACTGCCACTGCAAATTTTTTCATGTTGTTCTGCCTCCTTATACTTCCTCACAAACGCTGTCTCCGGCAGTATAGCCTGTGGAGAAAGCAATCTGCAGATTAAATCCCCCTGTGTATGCGTCTACGTCCAGCACTTCCCCTGCAAAATACAGGTTTTTCACCAATTTGCTTTCCATGGTGGAAGGGTCAATCTCATCCACACAAATGCCGCCGCTGGTGACAACGGCTTCGTTGTAGCCTGTCACACCGATGATGGTCAAAGGCAATGCTTTCAGCAGATGCAGCAGCTGTTTCCGTTCTTCCTTGGTGATTCCGTTCACCTTTTTCTCCGGGTCAATGCCAGAAAGAGAAATAATCACAGGAATCAGTTTCTGAGGCAGCAAATCCCCTAAAGCGTTGCGAAAATCTTTATTGCTGTATTTTTCAAAATCCCGCAGCAGACGATGATCCAGCTGTTTTTCATCCAGCGCAGGTTTCAAATCAATATAGAGATGGAATCCTTTTTCCGTATCTGTCAAAATGTGGCGGCTGGCACTTAAAATCACTGGGCCGGACACGCCAAAATGGGTAAAGAGCATTTCCCCGAAATCTTCATAAACGGTTTTGCCCTTTTCATTGCAGATACGAATGGCAATGTTCCTCAAACTCAATCCCATCAGTTCATGGCACCAGCTTTCCGCTGTTTTGAGAGGAACCAGAGAAGGATACAACTTGGTGACCGTATGTCCTGCGGCTTTTGCCATGCGATAGCCATCCCCTGTAGAGCCAGTATTGGGATAAGAAAGTCCTCCCGTAGTCACAATAACTGCGTCAAAAGGCAGTTCCTTCTGATTTTTCAAACGAATCCCAATGACTTTTCCTTCTTTCATGACCACATGTTCCACCTGACTTTCCAGATGGAGAGCAACTTTATTCTGCCGCATATATTTTTCCAGAGCCTGTACCACGTCCAAAGAACGGTCTGTCACAGGAAATACCCGGTTGCCCCGTTCCACTTTTGTTTCCAGTCCCATATCCAGCAACAGCTGACGCAGTGCCTGATTATCGAAACGATAAAAAGCGCTGTACATGAAATAAGGATTGCCGGGGATGTTATCGAGAAAAGCATCCAAATCCCCGTCGTTTGTCACATTACAGCGGCCTTTGCCCGTAATGAGTATTTTCTTGCCTAAACGATTATTCTTTTCAAACAAATGGACTTCATGCCCCCGCTGTGCTGCACGGCCTGCGGCCAGCATCCCTGCGGCGCCGCCGCCGATGACTGCGATCTTTGCCATAATCATTCCCCTTTTTTGAATAAATCTGCCATTTCCAGATGGGCTTTGTCATTGAGTGTCATGAGAATTCGTCTGCCGTCCTCCATGACATCCACTGTGGTGATGGATGTATTTGTCATCCAAGTTTTGCGATAGAAATTCACATCCATACCCATGATTGCCACCAGCATAACACGAAGCAGACCGCCGTGGGATACAATGGCAACATGTTTGCCTCTGTTTTCTTCCAAAACAGCTTCAAAGCCTTCCACGGCACGTTTTGTTACGTTTGCAAAAGAGCCTTCACCCGGGAATGGATGGGCAAAAGGATTTTCATAGAAATCTGTATATGCCTGTCCATAAGCTTCCTTCAGTTCCGGGATGCTCATGCCTTCCCATGCGCCAAAGTTGATTTCTTTAAAATGTTCATCCACAATGGGTGTAATGCCTGTTTCTCTGCCGATGGTCTGGGCTGTCACCAATGCGCGCTTCAGCGGAGAAGCGTAAATCTTGTCCAAAGGCAGATAACGGAAACGCTTTGCCACCAATTCTGCCTGTGCCAGACCTTCTTCGGACAATTCAATATCTGTAGAACCCTGATACCGTCCCTGACGGTTCCACAATGTTTCCCCGTGACGGATCAGATAAAATCTTGTTTTCTGTTCGCTCATAATTCAGCCTTCCTTTATGATGTACTCTAAACTTAAATTATATGGGAAAATCGCTGGACTTTCAAGCATAAAGCCAAGAATCCCTATGATTTCAAAATAAAAAACAAATCCTGACAAAAATAGCCCCGGATTTTCCAAAACCGAGGCTGTCTTACTTACAGTTTTTTCAGATATTTGATTTCTCTTTCTGTCAGATAGCGATATTTGCCTTTGGGCAGGTCCCCCAGTGTCAGTTCCCCTGTTGCCACACGTTTCAGCTGTGCAACGGGATGTTTGATGGCTTCACACATTTTTCTGACCTGACGGTTTTTGCCTTCGTGGATGATGATTTCCGCTGTGCAGAACCGCATATCCTTTTCCTTTTCCAGAATCTGAATTTTTGCAGGTCTGGTCTTTCTGCCGTCAATGACAACACCTCTGCGGAATTTCTGCAAAGCACCTTCATCCGGCACACCATAAAGCTTTGCAATGTAGGTTTTATCCACATCGTGTTTAGGATGTGTCAGCTTATATGTCAAATCGCCGTCGTTTGTCAAAAGAAGCAGACCGGATGTATCATAGTCCAGTCGTCCCACAGGGAAGATGCGTTCCTTTACACCCTGCACCAAGTCCAGCACCGCCGGACGTCCAAACTGTTCTTTCGCTGTTGTCACATAGCCTTCGGGCTTATGGAGCATGATATATACTTTCTTTGTTTCCTGTGCTTTTACAGGCTTATTATCGAATAATACTTTATCTTTTGCCGGGTCGATTTTCACGCCCAGTTCCCGTACCACCTGTCCGTTTACCTGCACACGGCCTGCGGCAATAAGTTCTTCTGATTTTCTGCGGGAAGCAATGCCAGCTTCCGCCAAAAATTTCTGCAATCTTTCTTCCATGGCTTCTCCTCCGTCCTTTTCGTCCCATCAGTATACAGGAGAAAGAGCGGAAAGTCAAAGAAAAATCACATTTCCGGCAAAAATTCTATCCAGTCAAACCAAACAGAAAGCAATCTGCGGTACTGCTCTGGAAGTGTATAAGCTGGTGCCGCTGTTTGTGCCGTCAGCGGAATCTCCGCAATGGATTCTCCATCCAGTTCCAATGTTGCTGTACCAATTTGTTCTCCCTGTTCTATGGGTGCTTCCAATATTTCCGGCAGTTCTGTCTGCCACTGTAAACGGGAAACCTCATCTTCTGAAAATACACCGCTGTATCCTTCCGAAAGACCTGCCGTAATTTTTTTCACTGGAGAACGGTTCACCGCAATCTCTCCCATAATTTTTCCAGCCTCTGCAATTTCCTGTTTCTCATAGGTAGCAAAGCCGTAATCCATGAGTTTTTTTGTATCTGTCCATTTAGCTTCCTTGCCTGTGTTGCCCCATCCGCTGGCCAACACCACACTGACAAGGGTCATATCATCTTGTTCTGCCGCCCCCACAAAACAATGTCCGGCTTTATTGGTATATCCCGTTTTCACCCCAAGGGCACCGGCATACATCTGCAAAAATCGGTCTGTATTCACTGCCGTATGTACGTTCTTTCCAGAAACATCTGAAAAAGTATGACTGGGCAAAACAGCAATCTCCCGAAATACGGGATTTTGCAGGGCATAAGCGGTGATGATGCCCATATCCAGCGGTGTGGAATGGTGCTGTTCTCTGGTTAAATGACTATCCAGACCATTTGGCGAGCCAAAAACCGTGTCCGTTGCCCCAATGGATGCAGCCTTTGCCGTCATTTCCATACAAAATGCCTCCACAGAACCACTGACATGCTCCGCCAGTGCCACTGCCGCATCGTTATAAGATTTCAACATCATGGCACGCAGCAAATCCCCCACATACCACTGTTCTCCTTCTTTCAATCCCATTTGTACATCCGGCTGTTTTGCAGCATTTGCGCTGATGGTCACCACTTCTTTTGGGTCTGCTTTTTCCAATACTAATATGGCAGTCATGATTTTGGTTGTGCTTGCCATTTCCATAGGACTTTCCGCATTCTTTCCCCACAACAGCCGCCCTGTTTCTCCATCAATAAGCGCTGCTCCCTGTGCTGCCACGTTAGGTTCTGCCGCCAATACTGTCTGCCCGCACAACAGCAGCGCCACACAAAAACTCAATAATTTTTTCATGTGTACCCCTCCCCCAATCATTGTATGCTTTTGAGAAAAAGGGTATCCATAGAAAAAGGAACCTTTCAGGCATCTTCATCAGAAAACAAAGAAAGCTGAAATCCCCATCAAACAAAGGATTCCAGCTTTCTTACTTTTACTGAGATTTTATACTTTTACTGAGATTTTATTTGGTATATTTTCTTTTCTAAGATTCCTGATCTGTGTCATTCTTTATCCTCTGGATAAAATCCCCTGAAAACAAAGAACAACCCGACCAATCCTATGAAATCTGTCAGCATCGGCCTTTCCAAAAACAAATGAATCAGAATGACCGTCATCAATATCGCATTGCCTAATAATATCCATTTGATACTTTGCATCTTATCATACCCCCATTTCGTTTGTTTGCCCCTATTCATAGCTTATCAGACAAAATCCTCTTTCACAATAAAAAAACCGACAGATTGCTCTGTCGGTACATGGCTTTTTCAATTTTCCGGCTGTTCTTCCACTTCTTCCTGTTCTGCCAGCCCGGTGTCATCTTCCAGCGGCGGCAGTTCTGATACAGACTTAAAACCAAAATACCGCAGGAAATCTTCTGTGGTGCCAAAGAGGATAGGTTTCCCCGGCGCATCCAGTCTGCCTACTTCGCAGACCAGCTTCTTTTCCACCAGCTTGCTGACCGCATGTTCCGCACTAACGCCGCGAATCTCCTCAATCTGCCCTTTGGTGATGGGCTGTTTATAGGCAATGATGGCCAGCGTTTCCAGCAAAGACTGGGTCAAGCCCTGCCGCTGGGGGCTTTTATACATGCTGCGGATATAGGTAAAGCATTCCGCCGCCGTACACATCTGGTAAGAGCCGTTGATTTCCACAATGCGGATGCCTCGCTGTTCCGCTTCGTATTTGTCCGCCAAAGATTTTACAATGGCTCTGGCAGTGGCTTTATCCATTTCAATTGTCTGGGCAATGGCTGTCAGGGGCACCGCTTCTCCCGAAATAAACAGGAGGGATTCCACCACAGCTTCCAACTGCGCCAATCTCATACTGCATCACTTTCCTCATAACTGCGGATATAAATTTCCGAAAATGTTCCCTGCTGGGTGATCTGCACTTCTTTTCGTTTAATCAGTTCCAGCAATGCCAAAAAGGTCACAACTTTTTCCATTTTTCTGGACTTTCTGCGGAAGATACCGAAAAATGTAATCTGGGGCTGCAAAATCAACAAGTCCCGAATATAGTCCATTTTATCCTGAATGGTAAACAGGTCCCGTTCCACTGCCCGGAAAGAGCTGCGGACATGGTCTACCTTAGATTCTTTTCGCTGCATGACTTCCTGAAAAGCCAGATACAAGTCCTCCATGGTCACGCCCATGAGGAAGTCCTCCAAAGGCTGATCTTCTTCCCTGCGCAGTTTGGCAATTGCCTTATCCGCAGGTTTATACAGCAGTCTGGCAGCTTCTTCCGCCCTTGCCTTCCATTCTGCCGTTACGCCCTTGATTTTCTTATATTCCAGCAGACGTTCCAGCAGTTCCGCACGGGGGTCTGGTCCTTCTTCCTCTGCTTCTTTCTTGGGTTTCGGCAGCAGCAATTTGCTTTTGATTTCCAAAAGAGTTGCCGCCATCACCAGAAACTCACTCATGCCATCCATGTTGCGGTCCTCTGCCGCATCCAGATAAGCAAGATACTGGTCTGTCAAAGAAGCAATGGGAATATCATAAATATCAATTTCATTTTTCTCAATCAGATGATACAAAAGGTCCATGGGACCTTCAAAGGCATCCAGCCGTATGGTCACTTGCTCCATAACTTCACTTCCTTACAGAATAAAGAACAGATGCCCCAAAAGCTGAATGACACCATAAGTGATGTTTCCGAAAATGTTTCCGAAGAAGCCCAGAAACAGCAGGAACAGGAAAATCATCTGAATCATTTTTTCATACTGTAAATAGCTGTAATATTTATTCGCGGGCATCACCACAGAAAGCACTTTTACGCAGTCCATGGGAGATACGGGCAAGATATTGTATACAGCAATACCTACGTTATAAAAACAAAGATAATTCAGGATATTTGCCACGTGATAATTGACGTTGCCGCCAAAATTCACATATACGCCCAAAAATACCATACCCAGCAGCAGATTCACCACTGAAGGCAAAATAGCTACCAGCAAAGTATCCCGTTTTCTGTTTTTGTAGTATAGTCCGCTGGTTTCCACAGGTTTCCCCCAGCCGAAGCCGCCTGTGTAAAACAGCAGCAAAAACCCGATGGGTTCAAAATGTTTCAAAGGATTCAGTGTCAGTCTTCCCTGACTTTTGGGTAAGTTGTCCCCCATGGCGGAAGATGCCAGTGCTCTGACAAATTCATGCATGGTAGTGGCCACCAACAGCCCCGGAATGCTCCAAAGAAATGCCAATAAATAGTTATTCATGTATTCAATTCCTTTCTGTATCGGATTCCTTCCCTATGGTATGATACCAGACTTTCCGCGGCAAGTCAAATCAGGGCCTGCACGTTTTTTGCAAAAAATCCCCATTTTTTTGCAAAGCTTACTTGACATTTTTCGCAAAGCAAACTATACTAAAATTGCAAAGCAAACTTTGCAAAGGAGGTACCTATGAAAACACGCATCCAAGAGCTGAGAAAACAGCGCAAATTATCACAGGAGGAACTGGCAAACCACGTAGGCGTTACCCGCCAGACAATCACTTCTCTGGAAGTGGGCAAATACACCGCCTCTCTCCTCCTTGCCCATAAAATCGCCAATTTTTTTGGCATGACCATTGAAGAAGTCTTTTTGTTTGAGGAGGAGGATGAATCATGAAATTTGAAAAAAAACTCAAAGTACAGCTTGCCTGCGGCTTTCTCTGGATTTGCTTAGGCGTATTGGCCTGTGTAGCGGCTTTCAGCGGAAAAGTTTCCTCTGGTTATCCACTCACCTATTGTGCAGGTACTGGCGGCGGACTTATTGCCATTGGCTTTATCCATATCATCAAGTCCATTCGCCTTCTAAAAAATGAATCCCTGCGGAAAAAAGAAGAAATCCGCATCTATGATGAGCGAAATATTTTCATTCAAAAACAAATTTACAGTCTGCATAGCCTGTTTTCACTGGTTCTGCTCTATGTGGCAACTCTTTGGGCGGCTTTGCAGAAACCAGAACTTTTGATTCCTTTCCTGCTGCTGATGCTAGCAGATGTGGCACTGCTGTTTTTGGCAGCCATCTACTGCAACATCCGCAATTCCTGTGAGTAAAGGAGGTCATTTCCATGAAACCGAAATCATTTGAGCAAAAACTGAAGTGGAATAAGTATACTATGGGAGTCCTGTTTTTCATTTTTCTGGCAGTTTCCCTTCTGGCAAAAATGGGCTTCTACCCGGAATCCCCCTTTTCTTCCCTCGGCTTCTGCGGCATCATCTTCTGTGGTGTCCAGTTCATCCGTATCGATGGACTCCTCCACAATGAAGAAAAACGGGCGCAAGTGGAAGTTTCTGCTATGGATGAACGAAATATCTTCATTCAAAAACAGGCGTACAGCGCCTATACCATGCTTTCTTTTGTCTGCCTGTTTGTTGCCATTCTTGTTTGCGGCTTCGTGGCACCTCAATATGCAAAAGTCCTCTGTTGGGTATTGGAAGGAAATGCCGTGATTATGGTGGGATGTTTCTTTTACTATTCTAAAAAATACTGATTTTATCAAGCATAAAAGGCTTTGAAGTGCTACACTTCAAAGCCTTTCTTTTTGCCTTAACACCATCCTGCCAGCATCCGCCGCAGCATGGTATCCACATTTGCCTTTTCCACATTTTCTCCAGTGGTCAGTTCCACACGCCCCACTTCTTCTCCATCACGGAGATACACCAGTTCACCAACCTTTGTGCCTGCTTCCACTGGTGCCGAAACTGCCGGTAAAAGTTCTGTTCTAGTTTCCCATTGGGCTTCCTTTCCTTTGGGCACCAGTACAGAAATTTCTTCCGCTACTATCGCTTCCACTGTATCTGTCATGCCTTTCTCCACTGGCACTTCTCCCATAGCGTAGCCTTTTTCCCGTCCTTTTTCAATGGCATAATTAGCAAAACCATAGTCCAAAAGCTGCATAACTTCCCGGAAACGGACTTTATAGTCCGGCGCAGCCATAACAACGGCAATAAGACCCATGCCATCCCGTTCCGCTGTTCCCGACAGACAGTACAGCGCGTTACCTGTGGAGCCAGTTTTCAGCCCTGTTGCACCATCATACCACTGAATGAGCTTATTGGTATTGGTCAGACCAAAAGTTTCTTCTCCTCGTCTTGTTTTATGTACGATGCTATCCTGCCACGTAGTGGTATACTCCTTGATTTCCGGGAAATTCTCCATCAACTCCCGGCTCATAAGGGCAATGTCGTAAGCACTGGACACATGCCCTTCCGTATCCAACCCACAGGCATTGACAAAGTTCGTATCCTCCATGCTCAATTCTTTTGCCCGTTCATTCATTTTCTGCACAAAGGCTTCCTCGCTTCCTGCCAGAAATTCCGCCATGGCAACAGCCGCATCGTTGGCAGAAGCAATGGCAATGGATTTTGTCATGTCTGCCGCTGTCTGGGTTTCCCCTTCTTCCAAAAACACCTGAGAACCACCCATGGACGCCGCGTGTTCACTGACCTGTACCGTGTCTGTCCACTCAAACTTTCCATCCCGTTCTCCTTCGTAAATGAGCAGCAGTGTCATAACTTTCGTAACACTGGCAGGGGGCAGAGCTTCATGGCTATTCTGTTCATACAAAATGGTGCCCGTATCTTCTTCCATGAGCAGGGCACTTTTGGAAGTCAGCCCAAGGTCTGTCAGGTTTTCATACTGCTTTTCTGCCGCCAATGCAGGCAAACAGCAGCCAACACTAAAAAACAGTGTCAAAACCGCTGTCAAAACTCTATGCCTCATGTATTTTTCCCTCCATATTCGTCATTACTAAACTTTATGTCCGAATCCTTCGGGATATGTCTGTTTTACAATTCCACAGGCACAGGCGCATCCAGACAGAAGCCTGTTTCCCATACCTTGCAGTCATAAGCCAATACTTTTACGCCTGCCTGCGCCGCCTTTCGCAATGTTTCCGCAAACTTCGGGTCACGGGCTTCATGGGGACGGAAAACAGAAACACCTTTCATCTGCACCAGAAACAATACGGCACTTTCGTAACCTTTTTCCACCGCTTCTGCCAATTCCAGCAAATGTTTCGCGCCTCTTTCTGTGGGAGCATCGGGAAACATGGCAACGCCTTCTTCTTCCAGCGTTACCCCTTTCACTTCCAGAAAGCCTTTTCGCTCTCCTGCTTCATAATACACATCAAAACGGGAACCGCCGAATTTCACTTCCCGTTTCACAAAGTTCACTTCGCCAATTTCCCGTATCTTCCCTTCCGCCAAAGCCTCCGCTGCCACGGCATTGGGTGCCTGTGAATCCATATTCACCAGCATATCGCCCTTGTAAACAGCCACAAGGGAATGTTTTGTTTTCCGGTTGGCATTGCCGCTTTCTTCCAGAAATACCCTTGCACCTTCCCGTAACAATTCCCGACATCTGCCTGTATTTTTCACATGCACCAGCTCCCATTTTCCGTCCAGTTCCACTTCCGCCAGAAAACGATTGGGGCGTTTGTAAAATACCGCTTCTCTGATTTGATTCTGATATTCCATTTGGTTCCTCTTTTCTATGTAATGAGAGGTTGCCCTCTCAATCTGTTTCCATTAATAATTGGTTGCTTTCCGCTCAAAATATGCTTTGGGATGTTTGCAGACGGGACAGGCATCCGGCGGTACTTCCCCCACATGAACATGTCCGCAGTTGCGGCATACCCATACAGTCTTGGCGTTATCCTTGAACACCTGTTCATTTTTGATTCTTTCCAGCAGCAGAGCATATCTTGCTTCATGCTCTTTTTCCACAGACGCCAGATTCTGGAAAAACATAGCGATTTCCGGATAACCTTCATCTTTGGCAATGGTGCTCATATCCTGATAAATGGTTGTCCATTCCTCATGTTCCCCCGCAACACCTGCGGTCAAATTAGCTTCTGTTGTACCGATGCCATTGAGGAAACGGAAAATCTGTTTGGCATGCTGCCGTTCATTGTCCGCTGTTTCCTTAAAAATGGCGCTAATCTGTTCGTAGCCTTCTTTTTTCGCCTGACTGCTGTAAAAATCGTATTTGTTGGCAGCCATGGATTCCCCCGCGAATGCGGCAAGCAGATTTTGTTCTGTTCTTGTACCACTCAAGTTCATACCGTAAAAACCCCTTTCTGTCAAGTCCTTCTTTCTCAGTTTGTCCCCATTTTTCCAAAACATACATTTCCCCACATTGTTTTGAAAAAAAGCTGTTTTCTTGCAAAACAGTGTGGTATGATAAAAAACGATGTTTGACATCAATAGAATTTTTACACTTTTTGCAACACAAAATTCAGGAGGTTTTTATGAATCGATCCACAAAACAACTGACCGTCAGTGCCCTGCTTTTTGCGCTGGGGCTGGTACTTCCCTTTTTGACAGGACAAGTTCCGCAAATTGGCAATATGCTGCTGCCCATGCACTTTCCTGTTTTTCTCTGTGCCTTTCTCTGTGGATGGCAGTACGCGCTGTTTTTAGGCTTTCTGCTGCCTATTTGCCGCAGCATGATTTTCGGCATGCCGCACATGTTCCCCGTTGCCATTGCCATGGCATTTGAGCTGGCAGCTTATGGACTTATTGCAGGGCTGATTTATGGACGTTCCAAACAAAAATCCACAGCTTCTCTTTACATCGCCCTGATTTCCGCCATGATTCTGGGACGTGTGGTATGGGGCATTGTAGAAGTTCTGCTGCTGGGCATTGGCGAAAATGCTTTCACTTGGCAGATGTTCCTTTCCGGTGCCTTACTGGAAGCCGTTCCCGGCATCATACTGCAATTGATTCTGATTCCCGGTATTCTGGTGGCACTGCGCCGCAGCGGACATTTTCCTCTTTGAACATACAAAAAGACTATGGGGGTTCCCATAGTCTTTTTCTATATCAAATCAATGTATACAGCTTCGGAAAAATTTCGATGCTTCGTTTCAAAATTCCTGTCATATATGCAATGGCGATGCCATAATTGGTAAAGGGAATGCCTGCATCAGCGGCACATTTCTGGCGATACGCCACTTCCCGTTCATTGAGCATGCATCCGCCGCAATGAATCACCAAACGATATGGAGATAAATCCTCTGGGAAATCTTTACCGGAAGTATGCACCAATTTCAGCTCTTTTCCTGTATGCTGCCGCAGCCAACGAGGAATCTTCACAGTGCCAATATCCTCACACTGTCTGTGATGGGTACATCCCTCGCAAATCAGGACTTTATCCCCGTCCTGCAATGTTTCGATGGCTGCTACGCCCTGCACAGCACCTTCCAGAAATCCTTTATACCGCGCCATGAGAATGGAAAAGGATGTCAGTGGAATATCCAGCGGCGTATCCTTGCTGACTTGTGCAAATGCCTGACTGTCTGTAATGACCATAGCAGGCTTTTTTGCCAGACTTTCCAAAGCGGTTTTCAGTGTATTTTCTTTCGTCACCACAGGAATGGCATCTGCTTCCAGCAAGTCCCGAATGGTCTGCTGTTGAGGCAGAATGAGCCGTCCTTTGGGTGCAGAGCTGTCGATGGGTGTCACCAGCACCACCAAATCTTCTGCCTTTACCAAATCTCTTACCAGCATCCGTTCCTTCTGATTTTCTTTGCCCAATGCGGCAATGCGTTCTTTCAGTTCTTCAATGCCTGTTTTCTGAAGGGCACTGACTGCCACTTCATTTCCCCCTGATAAAACGGGCATTTGCAGGTCGCTTTTGTTATAAGCAATGAGAAAGGGAATCTGTTTTTCCTGAAACAAGTTCAAAAGTTCCTCATCGGCTTTCGTTTTTCCTGCCATACTGTCTACCACCAGAACAGCACAGTCAATGCGATTGAGAATCTGCTTTGTCCGTTTCACGCGCTGCTCTCCCAGTCCGCCTTCATCATCAATACCGGGGGTATCAATGATCAGGACAGGGCCAAGGGGCAGCAATTCCATGGCTTTTGTCACCGGGTCTGTGGTGGTGCCTTTCACTGGCGAAACCACCGCCATTTCCTGATTGGTCACCGCGTTGACTAAGCTGGATTTGCCTGCGTTACGGCAGCCAAAAAACCGATTTGCACCCGTTCTGAAGATGGTGTATCCTGTAAACCCATAAAAACCTCCTGCCTTTAGAATCGGAAATCCCGATTGCCTTTTTCGATTTCCTGCAAATGATGCACGGTAATTTCTCTGACTTTTTCTTTTGGAATATTCCCCAGTTCTTTTTGAATCAGTGCTTCCCCAATTTTCTTTGTATCCGGCAAAGCATAGTCCTCCAGATATTCTTTCAGGGTCATAAGGGCGTTGGGATGACAGCAATTCTGAATCTGTCCACTCTTACACAAACTCATGAAGCGGTCACCGGTACGTCCTTCCCGATAGCATGCGGTACAGAAACTGGGAATATAGCCCAAATCCATAAGCCAATGCACCACTTCATCCAATGTACGTTTATCACTCACATCAAACTGTTCGGAATTTTCGTCTTCCGGTTCTTCTTCACAATAACCGCCTACGCTGGTACGGGAGCCGCCGCTGATCTGAGAAACACCCAAATGCAGTGCCCGTTCCCGGACTTCCTTGCTTTCTCTGGTAGAAATAATCATGCCTGTGTAAGGCACAGCAATGCGGATGCAGGCAATGATTTTTGCAAAAATTTCATCATCAATGCCATTATCAAAAGTATCGGGGTCGATATCGTCAGCACGTTTCACACGAGGTACGCTGATGGTATGAGGGCCTACACCATGAACGGCTTCCAGATGTTCCGCATGCATCAAAAGTCCCGCAAATTCATAAGCATACCGTTCCAGACCAAACAATACCCCCAGGCCTACATCGTCAATGCCGCCTTCCATGGCTCTGTCCATGGCTTCTGTATGGTAAGCATAGTTATGTTTCGGGCCTGTGGGATGAAGCTGTTCATAACTTTCTTTATGATAAGTTTCCTGGAACAGGATGTATGTACCAATGCCTGCTTCTTTCAGCATCCGATATTCTTCTACGGTAGTTGCCGCAATGTTTACGTTCACACGGCGGATGGCGCCATTTTTATGCTGAATGGAATAGATCGTCTTGATACATTCCAGAATATATTCAATGGGGTTATTTACAGGGTCTTCCCCAGCTTCCAGCGCCAAACGTTTATGCCCCATATCCTGCAAAGCCATAACCTCTTTGACGATTTCTTCCTGTGTCAGTTTTTTCCGGGCAATGTGTTTGTTTTTGGCATGATAAGGGCAGTACACACAGCCATTGACACAGTAATTGGACAGATACAAAGGCGCAAACATGACAATACGATTACCGTAAAAATCTTTTTTCAGCTGTTCCGCCAAAGCATAGACTTGCTGGATTTTATCAGGCATTTCACATGCCAGCAGCACAGATGCTTCTCTATGGGTAAGACCTTTACGCAGTTTTGCCTTTTCCAAAATTGCGTCAATGAGTTTTTCATTGCTCTTGTTTTCCTGGGCATAAGCCAAAGTATCCAGAATTTCTTCGTGGGAGATAAATTCCTCCGCTTTCATTGATTTGGGATCATACATATTCTTTTCTTCCTTTCTTCCGGGTCAGATTTCTCTTTCCTGTCAGTGATTTTGTTCTTTCAACATGGGGCTGTCCCCTCTGGCGATGGCAACGGTATAGCCCATATCCGCCAGTTCCTTATAATTCTTTCCTGGACAATAACCATCCATTTCATACAATGCAGAAGCAATACATGCTGCAGTAGAAACGTCTCTTGGTTCGTTCGGGATTTCCGGAGCATCAAAGTCCCAATAAGGAATCAAATCTTTCGGCAAGTTTTTGTCATTCAGATAGAAGTTCAGTGTTTTTTCTGCCTGATCCAAATAACGCTTGTCATGAGTATAACGGTAGCAGGTAGTAAATCCATATACGGCCCATGCCTGTCCGCGGGCCCATGCTGATTCATGTGCATAACCTTGTGCAGTGTGACGGTTTCTTACGCTTCCATCTTTCAGAGAATAGTCAATTACATGGTAGCAGCTGTTGTCTGCACGGAAGTGATTCTTCATAGTTGTATTTGCATGCGATACAGCAATGTTATAGAAGGTAGAATCACCAGAAAGACGAGTTGCTTCGAACAGGAGTTCCAGGTTCATCATGTTATCGATGATAACCGGACATTCCCATCCGCGTTCACCTTGCCATCCTCTGTCTGCATCCCAAGACTGGATAACTCCGGCTACCGGACGGAAGCGGGTAGAAAGAGATTGTGCAGCGGTCACGATGACATCTTTGTATTCAGGTTTCTTGCACAAACGGTATCCGGTCAGGTAGCTGCATCCAATCATGAAGCCTACATCGTGATGCCATTTCAGGTATTTCACAGAGTCCAGGTCTTCTGTATATTTTTCAGCCAGTTTTTTCCATTTTTCATCTTTAGTCAGGTCATAATCCAGCCACATTGTTCCAGGGAAGAAACCACTGGTCCAGTCATCGATAGGTACATATACTATATTTCCCTTTTCGTCGATGGTACGAGGGTTCAAGATTTTACCACTTTTTTCAATCAGGTCAGTCTGCAAAGTGTGTTGAGCTTCGATGTTTTTGATTTCATTTTCCAGGAAGTTGTCTGTCTCCGCTGGTTTTTGCTGGCAGGCAGTAAAAGCGATGGCCAGCATGCTGATGAATCCTAAGTGCTGTTTGATCTTCATAAAAGGTTGTATTAAAAAGATTGTTTTGAATTTGTTTTCAAAATTAGGCTTATTACTTGATTTTTATAGGGTAAAATTGTCCAAAAAGCGTCTTATTCTGTTTGTGAAACAGGCTTTAAGGTGATTTCTTGCGGTTGCCCATGCTGGCAGGTTGCTTGGATTAATGTATTACCCTCTTTATCTGTTTGAAGTTTGATTTGGGGATTTCCTGTGGAGTCCCATTTTCCTTTTATCGTAATTTGCTTTACGACCGGTCGGCTTGGCTGAGAGGTCGTGTAAGTTTTTTCCTCAATATTCAGGTTGGGTGAACAAATGCTGAGCTGGATACCAGATTCATTTTTCTTGTACATGACAAGTGTTTCTGCATCTGCTTGTTGTATCAGCTCTGCCTGTGTATTCTGGTATGCCTCAAAAAAGCTGCAGGCTGTAACTTGTGTAAGTTTGTCAAATACGATGTGGGCCTGACAATCCTGTTGCTTGATGATATAGCTTTGTCTGGCTCCCTTCCTTTCTTTTTCTGTGGGGCGGAGCAGAATTAAATATTCGTATTCTGCATTTTGAGGAGCCTTTCCGTGGTCTATCCAAGCTGTAAGGAACTTCCCTTCAGTTGCTTTCCGGCTTTTATTATGAAAAGAATGTTGCAAGCCTTCTGTTTGGTGAGGTTTTCCTTTTTGTATGTAAAAATAATTACCGAAAGGATCTTTCAGTGTACAAGAATCTTCTAAAACTGCAGGTTGGTATTTTGCCGGTAATGCACACTGGAACAAGGTTGTTTCTGTGGGGTAGTTTACGTTGCTGTTCGAGATACCGCTTCCCAGACAGATAATTCGGTTGCCAAAGCAAGCTACCGACTTGCGTGCTACGAAATCAGGAGTGAAGTTTTTCAATTCACGTTCCATAAGTTTCATAGCAAACATGCCATATTTTCCTTCCAGGGATGTACTTCCTGAGAAATTCTCTTTAGAACGTGCCATGTTAGTACCTTTGAGGGGGCTATCTAACAATTCAAATGGAAGATGGATGGTGGTTGTACCAGGCATGCGATTCCAGTCCCAGCCTTCTTCCTTGAAGCCACTTCCTTTTCTGGATACAGGGTGTCCATTTCCCATAATCAGTACAGCTCCATAACTTTGATAACGTCCGTAACGGTTGTCTTTCTGGTAGATTTCGGCTCCCCACACATCGGTGTTATATCCTTTCAGGGTAATCATGTATTGTTGGTAACGATAGATTCCGGCTGAACCATAATTGAGAACAGAGAAGCCTTCCGGATTCGAAGCTGGTTGACATCCTTTTGAACGGAAGAACTCTCCTGATGGAGTAGAAGTTGTTTGCAGGCGAAGATAATCTGAAGCCAGTTGTGGGTCAAATTCTTTTCCTTCAGGCTTTTCTGCCAATGCAAGTTTGGCAAATGCTTCGATGTCTGATTTCTCCATTCTTCCACTGAACGGATGGCGTCCCCCCAGTGCAGGGCTCCACTCTTGTAGGTTGCAATAATTACGCATGCCTTCCAATGCCGTACGGAATACTTTTCGTCCTGTCGGGCTGATTTGGTAAGGGGTATCAAGGGTAAAGCCAATATAACTGCCTACAGCTCCAAGTGCTCCGGTTGTATATCCCGGATAGAATCCTCCATGATGGAATGCGGTTCCGTCAACTTTTATTCCTCCTAATGTTCCAGGAGTGAAACATAATGAGGTAGAAAGCCATTCCGATAGCTGCTTCATCTGACACATTTGCTCTGTTTCTTTCTCAGGAAGAAGAGCAGCTACTACTTTGGGAATGAGTAATGTATGCCAAGTGTCCAGTAATTCATCTCTACCTTCTTTGTAAGGTTTCCTTGTTTCTTGAATACCAGACCAGTAAGTAAGCATGTCTAAAATCTCTTTTTTGTCAGGTTGTTGATAGATCTCATTTCTCATCAGCCAAGCTGAGATATAAATCTGTCGGGTCTGATAGCCGTAATGATGATTCGTCCCCATGCCGCTGCCAAAAGCGAATCCCTGATCCATTGCATAGTCGAATACGGTAAAATAGTTCTTCTTCGATGTCTCATTCTGATTGTAGAAGGCATCGTATGCAAAACCGGCAAGCATCGTTTCGATATCATTCCATGACATCTCCCCTTTCTTCTTGTCTTGCTCGTCCGGTGCTACAACAGGAGTTCCGGTAAAGCCGGTCCCGGCTGCGGAGGGAGCAATGGCAGCTCTTTCAAAAGTCTTCCTTGCAGCGTTGATCTGTCCTTGGGGAGCTTTCTTCACATCGAGAAATTCAGTCAGGCGTTGTTCGATTGTTTTCAAGTCCTTCTTTTGCCGAGTTGTCAGTTTAGAAAGCAAGGGGACATCATAAGACTGCTGTTCCCACTTCCATACAAGACACCAATGCCAGAGGTCACGATTGGAAAGACCGTTGTTAGCTGGCAGTTGTTGGTCCGGTGTCGTGCGCAGGTTCATCTTCTTTTCCGGAAAGGTCAGGCGATCCAGAAAGATGCGCCCTTTACGGTCGGGAGCGACCAGACGATAAGAAACTATATTTTTATCTTTCTTATCCCCGTTCATGTAGGCGAAAGATATCCAGCAAGCCCGCCAGCCTGCCGCTTGCAGATGATACGTGAACCAATAAGAGACTTCACCCGCCTTATTTAGAAACTCAAAACGGATAGAGTCCTGTTGGGGTTTCTCGTTATATATCCACAGGGTAATACCAAATTGCTGTTCCTTTTTGGCATTCAGCGATAAAGGTTCTATCTGAACGTCCAGTGTCGAGGCAGGTTGGAAATCCCATTCCAGACTGCTTTCTCCCTCTTTATAGAAAAGAGAAGAAAGTTTCACTTCACCTTTCCCCGAAACTTTGAACGTCTCGGGAACCTTTTCTTCAAACCCTATGACCTGCGCATAAGAGGACAAAGAACAAAACAAGAACAGAAATATAAAACAAACAGCTTTCATGATCATTAATTGTTTAAAGGCAGTTCTTACCACACCCGGGTGTCAGGATGCACGACACCCGGGTGTCAGCATGTATGAGATCCGGGTGTCGGTATGTATGAGACCCGGGTGTCATACAAACCGTATTAGTATACGGTATCAGTAAGGTATACGGTCCGAAAGAATCTTTTCCGTATACCACGGATCGTCGATTTCTTTCAGCATTGTTCCCATTTCACGATAAAGTTGCTCCACAACTTCCTTATTTTCATCCAAAGGCAGATTATTCAGCTGATAAGGGTCGTTTACGTCATCAAACAGCAGACTTTTCTTTAGCTGTTTCGTCTTCCGGTCGATATACAGAGCCAATGTATAGCGAGCCGTCTTAATGCCGCGCGAAGAGGGGAAATAAGATTGCACCAATCCATCCTTATCTTTCTCTCCATCCAGATTCTGAATATACAACGCACCTGCCGGACGAACAATTTCCGCCTTTTCATCGAAGAAAAGAGGTGCGAAGTTGCGTCCCTGCACCT
>NZ_CAJMDQ010000011.1 GCF_905212195.1 uncultured Anaerotignum sp.
ATGTCGATCATCAGGATAGCACCTACTTTGTCTGCGATTTCACGCATACGTTTGTAGTCCCATTCACGAGAGTAAGCGGAACCGCCGCCAATGATCATTTTCGGTTTTTCGCGTAGAGCGACTTCTTCCATTTGGTCGTAGTCAACGCGTCCTGTTTCCTTATTCAGATTATATTCGCAGGGAGTATAGATAATACCGGAAGTATTTACTAATGAACCATGAGAAAGGTGCCCGCCATGTGCAAGATTCAATCCCATGAATTTGTCGCCCGGATTCAGGACAGCCAGAAAAACGGCTGCGTTAGCCTGTGCTCCGGAATGCGGCTGTACGTTTGCCCATTCGGCTCCGAAGATTTCTTTCAGGCGGTCGATAGCGATTTGTTCGCTCTGGTCTACAACTTCACAACCTCCGTAATAGCGTTTGCCCGGATAACCTTCTGCATACTTGTTAGTCAGGCAAGAACCCATTGCCTGCATTACCTGGTCACTCACAAAGTTTTCAGATGCAATCAGCTCGATACCTTTCAGCTGACGTTGGTGCTCTTTTTCGATGATGTCGAAAATTAAGTCGTCTCTTTTCATTCTTTTATAAGTAAGATTAAATTTCTAATTCGAGATACCTATTTTAAGCGCACAAAGTTAATGAAAATAAATAAAAAAAGAAGGAAGTACAAGAAAAATGTTAGTCAAAAATGGAATTTGGTAGAAAATGGTCAGAAGATAAAACCGAGCGAAAAACTCAAGGCGCTGTCGCGGCGGTCGAATATAATCCGGCTGATTCCTGTGCTGCCGTCCGAGTTGATATTGTCATAGGTAATAGACTTGGAGATATTTCCAATTCCCTGCTCGTAGCGGAAATCAAAGAAAATACGGGAAATATTGACTCCCACGCCAATCACTGCACTTATATTAAACGGATAGAGTTTCTCATGGATACCTTTCTGGTCGAAATTGCTGAAAGTTATTTCGTTCTTCTTTCCCCATAAATAACGGAGCTTGGGACCGGCAAAGATAGACATTCCGTAAGGACCTTTCTTCACTACGTTATAGCCATACAGAACGGGAAAGTCAATACTGTGCAATACAGATTGAACCGAAGCATAATCCGGCTCGATAGCCGGATGTTGAGAGCCGAGTTTATCGAATGTAATCTCGCATTTGGTTACATTGTATGACACTTCCGGTTGGATATAATGTTTCTTCATATTGATACGCATGAAGAGAGCACCGAAATAGCCGATTTTATAATTATTCTGCACCTCGTCGATAGTCACATCTTTGATTTTCAACTCGGAAACCATAAACATGGAGGAATTGAACCCTGCCCTGACACCGAAGTTTATTTTCTTCGTATTGGGACGGTCCACCTTGTCTGCGGTATTGCGATTCTGCCCGAAAACCGTACCGGCTACCGTCATCAAACCGAAAAATAGTATTTTACGCAGCATATTCATGGTTATACAATCCTTTGTCTTTATGATTTTTTCTTTTCAACACTCCAACCGAATTTTCCGATTTTTTCTCCCAGACCATAGTATCCTCCGTGAACATATACCAGAGGATTAGCTTCCGCCAGTTCGAGCTTCCCAGTCTCAGGATTCAGATTCCGGTCGTCGGCACGTACATTTACTACATCTGCTATAAACATATCATGCGAACCGAGAGATACGATCTCTTTTACGCGGCATTCGATGCAGAGGGGAGATTCCTCAATCAAAGGCGCACTGACTACGGTGCACTGCCCCGGGGTTAGCTTCATCTCGTCAAACTTATGATAATCGCGTCCTGAACGAACTCCGCACCAGTCGGTGGCGAAAGCCATGTCTTTTGTCGTCAGATTAATGACAAACTCCATATTCCGCTTGATAATCTCATAAGAATGTCGTTCCGGGCGTACGGATATATAGCACATGGGCGGGTTTGTGCAAATCGTACCCGTCCATGCTACAGTGATAATATTATATTCACTTTCTTCTTTTCCGCAACTGACCAGCACAGCCGGCAGCGGATAAATCATCGTTCCTGGTTTCCAGTCCTGTTTCACTTCTTTATTGGAAAAATGAAAATTAAAGAATGGTGATTTCCTCACGTTTCTGTTCCTTCTCGCAATAATGGCATTTTACGATGCAATTATCCTTGTCCGTCACATGGAATAACGTAGCCATTGGTTCATTGTTCGTGATACATTTCGGGTTCGCGCATTTCACGATTCCGCGAAGTTCATCCGGCATTCTTACTTCTTTCTTTTCCACTACCTCGTAGTCGCGGATAATGTTCAGTTTCACATTCGGAGCCACAACCGAAATACGGTTGATTTCTTCATCGCAGAAAAACTTGTCCGCGATCTTGATAATCCCCTTCTTTCCCAACTTCTTGCTGTCGAGGTTGAAACCGATAGTGATATTGCTTGTCATTTGCTCCACGCCGAGCAGTTGCACTACGGTAAAGAGCTTTTCAGAAGGGATATGGTCAATCACTGTCCCGTTTTTCAGGGCGGCTACTTGCAATGCTTGTTTATTTTCGCTCATAATAAAATATCGTTTTTAACGTCCTCTAATGTGATACCTAATACGTCGCAAAGAATGGCTTCACGGGCATACAGACCATTTTGTGCCTGTTGGAAATAATATGCCTTCGGGTTATCGTCCACATCGTATGCAATCTCGTTGACACGGGGTAGCGGATGCAGAATGCGCAGGTTCGGGCGAGTATTTTCCAACATCTTGTTGCGCAGGATATAAACGTTTTTCACCCGTTCATATTCCATTAAGTCGGTGAAGCGTTCACGTTGCACACGGGTCATATACAGGATATCTGCATCTGCAATGATTTCTTCGCTGAAATCCGTGTGTTCCACATATTTTATCTGGTGCGTTTTACAATAGAGTTTGTATTCTTCCGGCATTTTCAGTTCATCGGGAGCGATGAAGTGGAAAGTGGGGTTGAAGTGCCGCATTGCCATTAACAGGGAGTGCACGGTACGCCCGTATTTCAAGTCACCTACCAGGAAAATATTCAGGTTTTCCAGCGTGCCTTGCGTTTTGTAGATAGAGTATAGATCGAGCATTGTCTGTGACGGATGTTGGTTCGCTCCGTCTCCGGCATTGACAATGGGCACAGGAGCGACTTCACTTGCATAGCGGGCAGCTCCTTCCAGATAGTGACGCATGACGATAATATCTGCATAATTGCTCACCATCATAATCGTGTCTTTTAGTGTTTCCCCCTTTGACGAGCTGGTAGCTTTGGGGTCGGAGAATCCGATCACACGTGCTCCTAGACGATTGGCGGCTGTTTCAAAACTCAGGCGGGTGCGGGTAGAAGGTTCGAAGAACAGGGTTGCTACTACCTTTCCTTGCAATAACCGGCGGTTGGGGTTCATTTCAAACTGCTTCGCCATTTCGAGCATGTAGAGGATTTTTTCTTTAGAATGTTCGGCAATGGTTACTAAACTTCTGTTTTCCATTTTGTTATATTTTATGTGGATAGAACTTGTTTTACCGGAGTGTAAAGGTACGAAGAATTTGTGAATAGCACAGATTTTTTCGTACCTTTTTTTATCATTCGGCGTTTATTTCTGCTTGTTGGTCAATGCGGCAATGATATACTTTCCCGGTGCCCCGATCTTGCCCCACGTCGTATTGCTGAACAGCCTCCATATCTGCGTGCCTTTCCTACCGTAATCCGACAACTTCATAATTGCCTGCTTTTCTTTCAGATCCGTCACTTTATGGAGTTCCAGGCTTTCCAGCAGTCCGGTTACGTTGTGTGTAGTCTGATTGTAAGCATACCCCGGAATTTCAAACGAAGCATTACTTGTTTCTTCCTCCTCAGAAGATAGTTTATTTTGGTTTGGTTTAGTTTGTCCGGAAATGTCCTCATTTTCCGGATTCACCTCCGCGTCAGCTTTAAAAATGTCTGCATCTTTTTTATTCGTGCCTCCTTTTTGTTTACCATTTCCTGGCCGGACTTCCAACAAATAAGGTAATTTAGAGAAATCAATCTTTCTTCGTACAGTAGCTTCCAGCCAGACTTTCTGAATCTGCTCTGAGGTCAGGACCCCATATTTCTCATAAATATCTTTATTGAAAAATTCCTTTTCCAGCAGTAACTCTATAATTTTCTCCATTACTTCCTCTTTAATACCTCCGCCTACTTTACGGACGAAGATAAGACTCTGTTCTTTTCCCCAAGAAATATAATACCCTTCTTTATAGATTTTGCAGAGTAGTCTCATGACAATATAAGAGGATAAGATTCCGAATTTAGCTTCTAACAGTTCCATTATTTCTTCGTCGAAAAAATTTGCAGGTGTGGGGAAATAGGGGATTCCTTTATTAATCATACTCATAGTTCAATATTTTTTATTAAATGTTATACAATCGCTTTCCATTCCAACAGGTTTCCGATCATAAACCGTCTCCACGCGTGTTGCTCCATACTCCAGTAGACCACAGACATCTGCCGGGAAGTGATCTTGAACTCCCGGTGAAAATCTTTTTCATATCCAACCAAGGTTCCTTGTTCCATACAGAATGTGCCGTCTTGCTTATGGAAAGCTATCATGGCATTTCCATATAACATTCGTTCAATAAGCTCTATACAGCTTTGCACAGTTTTTTCTGCACATTTTTCCGAAATACCCTTTTCGGCGGCAATACGTTCTGCTTCGGCTTTTTCAGCAGCGATGCGTTCCGCTTCTTTTTCAGCATCCACAATGGTGAATGTGACTACATTGCTGATGACATCGCCATCTTTCAGAGAAACGTCAACGGTGCCTTCTTTGGACAGTGTTTCCAGTACCAGTTCTCCATTATCATTGATGGTTGCTTGTGCCAATGTATCGTCAGAAACAACTGCTGAAAGCTGTGAAATGTCAGCGCCCTCAGGGGTATAAGCCCATGTGAGTGTTTGGCTTTCATTGACATCAAGTTTTTGTGCATCTGCGGAAACTGTCAAAGTTTCCACAGAAGGAGGGGCGGAAGCTCCAATACTGCCAATGCAGCCGATGATGGAGAAAATCAAAAATACCGTTGTGAGGATTTTTGAGTGCTTCCGTTTTACATCATCGAATACATGCCCTTTCACATAGATGTAATTGAAGATACATTCCACCAGCATTGCCGGGAAAAAGAAATTCGGGTTGATCATACCAGCAATAAAGGCGATGATAACATAGATCAGCCACCGTGGAATCTTTTTCGGTTCTTTTGGACCGTTGGATAAATTGTTTTGAGGCGGTTCTGGCGGAGCGGGCGGTGTATTTTGTTTTTTGGAATCACCGCTGCCGAGCTGGCTTGTGGTGACGTAAGATAAGCCTGTTCCCGGTACGCTGAGTGTTTTTGTCACACGTCCTTTGGAATTGACAGAAACACGTGCCCCTTTCACGCCTGCACTGATGCCCACGCTGTTTTTACCGAAATTCAAGCGGACACCCGGTGCAATTTTCATACTTTTTCGAAATCGAATCCCCATTTTGACTCCCCCTTTTTTGATAGATCGTGTGGGATATTGTAAAAAGTAATAGATACAAATCAAAACTACACGAAATATGATAAAATGTCAATCTGTTGTCTATATTTGTTTCTAAAAAGCACGAATGTGAGAATTTTGAAATTTTCTTGTTTCCCCGTGTAAAAATAAAATATCTCCTGTTTTGGCACAGATATATTTTTTCATCATGATGTATGATATAATATTCCTAAATTACAATGAAAACAGGAGGGTATCACAATGAAAAAATTCTTTGTCAAACTTTTGGTTCTTTCTATGGCAGCAACGCTTTCTGTTACCGCTTGCGGTGCATCCAGTGATGCAGAAGGGGAAGTGGTTTCCCAGCAGAAAGAATTCCAGCTGCCGGAAGAAGAACCAAACACTAGCGCCATGGTAGATGCCATTATTCTGCAGGCTAAGGCTGATGCAGAAACTGCTACAGATGAAGATTTGCAGGCAGCTTTCACATTTATCAAAGATACATATCCGGACTTTTTCACTGATAACGAAGTTATGGAAAAAGTGATGTATTATGGAAGCCTTTTGGAATATGCATATCGGGATACAGAAGAAACCACAATGGCAGAACTGGGTATGGATGCAGTTCAGACTGTGAAATATGTGTATCGCGGTGCAGAAACTGTAGAAGACGAAGCCACAAAACTGAATCTGGAGCAGGTAAACGAAAGTTTGACTGCATTATCCGAATGATATTTTTACCGTTCCGAAAGGAACGGTTTTTCATTTCATTCCATTTCGAGAAATAAAAAAACCATGATCTGTAAAGGTTAGGGTAAGACCATTCCATTTGTACTGCATGCCGTATTTTTGCTTGAAAACAGCAATGGCATCATAAAGGAATATTTCCGTAACTCCCAGATATTCTGCCACATCGTATAGTGTCTGGCAGCCGTCCAACACTGCATCAAAGAGATCTTCGATTTTCAGCATGCGGTTCACAGCCCATTTGCGGGCAATCTTTTCTTGTTTCCGCTGGCTGGCATTTTCCTGATTCAGGATATTTCCAACAGTGGTATGGTAATGTCCGATTTCCTCAGCCAGAACACAAGCTTTTTCCGTATTTGTCATATCTTTTTTGATACCGATTTTGGAGCCTTTGCAAAGTCCTTTCACATGGGACTTAAACTGTTTTTCAATGACCTGAAGACCTATCATATCTGCATCATTTAACAGTTGTTCATAATCACACATATCATAGATCACCTCCGGTATTAAAGTTCGTCCAGATCTTCCTGCATCAACGCTTGTTCTTCCTTGTTTTGGGTTGCATCATTATGAGCGGCAACGGGCATCAAGTGAGAAGCGGCGTTCTGGTCTTTGGAGCGGGCGTATTCGTTTGCGATGACCATATCTACCATTGTTTTCCCATACGTATCTAAACTGTGGTATTTTTCCAACAGTTCCATATCATCTAATTTCGAGCGATCTTCGCTGTTTGATTCTGCATTATCCCATATACCGAGGTATTGGTTGATGATATGTTGTTTTTCCGGCTTTTCGCGATATGCAGAAATCACATTGGATTCCATATCAGTCAAATCCATGTTGACAACGTCCCAATCCCAGCCCATGAGATAGGCAACAGTGGTATCCAGTGCTTTGGCGATTTCCACCACTTTGCTTTGTGGAATATCGTTTGTTCCATTTTCTATTTTGGTAATGCTGGTTTTGTTTTTATATCCAAGTTTTTCAGCAAGTCCTTCTTGGGTTAAACCAACAGCCTCGCGGCGCATTCTGATTCTTTTCCCAATATCTGCCATGCAATCACCTCAAAAATATTTGATTTTCTTTAATATATCACAATGTTGACGGTAAATCAATATTCTTTTTGGAAAACACAAAAAAATGTTGACTTTTAATAAACACGATGCTATGATGATTATAAATCAACACGGAGGTGAGAAAATGACAGATGAAAAAAAGTTGAGAAGTGTAATAGAAAAAAGAGGGCTGAAATTGAAGTATGTTGCTGAGCAGATCGGGCTTTCCTATTATGGCTTTCTTCTGAAACTTACCAATAAAAAGGAGTTCAAAACCAGTGAAGTTTTGGCTTTGTGTGAACTGCTGCAGATTGAATCCTTGAAAGAGAAAGAGGAAATTTTTTTTGCTTGCAAAGTTGATTGAAAATCAACTACGTAGGATAAATAAAGCCTCATAGGACAAACCGTCAACCACATACACTGCAACAGGAGGTGTTACATATGTCGAAACCAAAAAAGGAATACCGTGTGACCGTATCTTATTGTGAGAAAACCCCGGAGGAAGCAGAACGCCTCCGGCGGCACATCACCAATGTACTGTATGACAAAAAAATGCTGAGCCTCCAGCGGCAGAAAGAAAAAGAAGCCGTAGCGGCGCAGAAGGCATGACGGGACTTCGGTCCTGCCAGTGGACAAGCATAGAAAGGAAGCAAAGATGTTAAAACCGGGATATCGGTATGTGGTTTGCGGCGACTGCGGTGAAATCTGGAACATTGCAAAAGAACAGGATACCAGACGTGGCTATCTTTGCCCGCAATGTGCATATAAGCGTCGCATGGAGAGGAGGAAAAAAGATGGACAAGCTCATCATTACGCTGCTAGTGGTAATCGGGGTGCTGGTTTTGTTTCTGGGAATCGCTCTGGAGGAAATCAAGGCTCTGCAGCAGGACAAGCGTGACTGGAAAAACCGCTATTACGCAGCGGCGCAAATTAAAGCCAAAGACAGAATCTGACAAGATGAACAGTAGGAAGTGAATCTATGAAATTTTCAGACATTACGAAAGTAGCGAAACGATTCCGCTATGCCGTCATTGTGACAGATGCCGGAAACAATCAGTGGTGCCATACGGGGGCGGCTGCCTACAAATTGGAAGGACTGCCATACCTGACAGCAGACGATTTTCTGAACATCATTGGCATAGCGGAAACAAAGAAATGCAAGTGGTATCTGGGTGATCGGCAGGATGAAGCAGGACTTTTCAAAATAGATCGTCTGGGAGAGCAGGAATTGACCGGAGATATGGCTGGCGTTTCCATTTTGTATAACGGACATAAGCTGATGCCTTTTTATCTGGCAGAAGGTGTTGTTTGGCTGGATGTGGATTTGCTGGTGCCGGTATTGAACGGAAAAACGGAATACCTACGTTTTTTCATGCGGAATCAGAACGGCAGGCGTACCATTGCCGTCAAAGACGGTCTGGTATTGATTGCGTTGATTGGGGAGTTCCCCTTAGACCAAGGTTTATACGAACATGTGAAATTGATGTGGCAGCAATGCCAGATACAGGGAGTGGAGGTGGAATCCCATGAAGACAGTGACGATGATGCTGATTGAGGAAACAGGAGCAAAGATTATCAAACAAAATCCTGCCATGGAAGAAATGGCAGCTAGAATCGGAGCGGTGGGCAGAATGGACATCATTCCCATGCGCCCGAACTTTGACCAGATCTATCTGGCATTTGATATGGCGAAAAATCCAGACGGTCCCATGTACGACGGCTGGGAAGGAGAACGGAAGCTTATTGTGGGAAAAGGGATTTTGTTTCGTATGGCAGGTATGCGGATTTGGGACTTGCCCATGGAAGATGGAGAAAAAGCGGCGGAGCTGGTGGAAGTCAGAGGAGAACAGCTGGCATGGGACAAGCTGTGATGGACATAAAAAAATCCCTGTGGCGGGAACCACAGGGAAAGGGCATCGGGAAATGCCCAAGATACATCTGTAAAAAGAATAGCATAAATATGGAAATTTTTCAAGCGTTCTGACGGTTTCGGCTGTGAGAACGCTTTTGTAAAGAGAGGTGTGGGAGCCTCTTGGAACCTTGATAAAGAGATTATATTTACGACCACGGAGGGGAGTATATGCCAAGATACATCAAAAAGATATGGAGCGGGGATGTTTACGAAGCGGAGGAATACTATTCCAGAAGGAAAATCAACAAAAGCTGTCTGCGGGGACCTAATGAAAACGGAAGCAGTGCGGAGCAGCAGGAACGGAATCTGAAATATGCCCGAAAAAAACTGGCAAGAAAAATCAATGCCAATTTTGGAAAGGGAGATTTGTTTTTGACACTGACCCATAAACAGTATGTGGGATATGGAGAAGCTAAACGACAACTGCAAAATTTTCTGAAGCGTCTGAAGCGGAAACGGAAGAAAATGGGGTTGCCGGAACTGAAATATGTTGCAGTGACAGAAGCGGAGGGCAAGCGTGCCCATCATCATCTGGTGGTAAGTGGTACCGATCTGACTGTTGACCAATGGACAGAGCTGTGGGGACAAGGGCGGATCATGATTTCCCGTTTGGAACCGGATGGAGATTATACGGGACTGACCAGATACATCACCAAAGAATGTCCGCTGGATCATTCTAAACGATGGAGCTGTTCCAGAAATCTGGTGGAACCCAAAGTAGAAGTAGTTCCTATGAAAGACGAAAAACCAAAACAACGGCTTCGTGTGCCAAAGGGGTATCGGGAAGTGGAACGCTATGAATACACATCTGAAGAAAACGGGATGTTTCGCTACATAAAAGCCATTCGCAATGGCGGGGCAGACTATGGGGAAGGAAAGGAGCAGGAATCATGAAACAGAGAAAAGGAAGCCATTCATGGAGCATTTTGACGGGAAAGGAAAAAAGATGCTTTGTGACAGGCAGGACAAGCTGTTTGCAGAAACACCATATTTTCCATGGAAATGGAAAACGAAAGATTTCTGATAGGCACGGTTTTTGGTGTTATCTGGTGCAAGAGGTACACCTTGCGGGGCTGGGTGGTTTGCATGCGTACCCAGAAAGTGGTCTGGATCGGGCGCTGAAGTGCATTTGTCAGAGGGAATACGAGAAAACACATACTAGGGAAGAATTTATCGACCTGATTGGAAAAAATTACATCATGCTGGATCTGGAAGAAGCAAAGCAGCGGAAAGCAGAAATGGAAAGCATGGTGGAGCGGAAAGGCATGGAGAATTACAAAGCCTACGCCATAGAGAAGTACGGAAAGATGCCGGTAAATGACTGCTGGATGTGTGAGTATGAAAGCCAGTTTGTGGAAGAAATGGATTTGTGTATCCATGGGGAGGTGGCTGGGTTTTGGCTGATGTGATGAGAGAATACGCTGTGGAAATTACTGTGAAATTTGTGATCAAAGCAGAGGATGAAAAGGAAGCTGCTGTTTTTGCGTCGGCAGAAATTGAGGAATGTGATGGTGTGGAAAGCGGAACCATTACAGCGATATATAAACTGGGAAAATAGACCATTTTCTTGAGGTCACGAAAAAGCAAAGGAGGAAAACCATGTGCAAGGCATTATATGCGGATGCCATTGTTTATTTTGAAAAGCTGGAAAAGAAACATGCTTACCAAGCGAATAAGGCAAAGTGGCAGGGACGCAGTGAAACAGAAATCGAAAACATCCAGCGAAAAAAGGAATATGTAAGGCTGGCAGTGGAGGCACTGCGGCAAATGGAGGAGTGAAGTATCAATGAACAAAGTGGAATTGCTGGGCAGACTGACAAAAAATCCTGAGATCCGATATGGCGAAGGGGAAAACCAAGTAGCTGTCGGAAGATATACATTGGCGGTCAACCGAAGATGGAAGAAGGAAGGCGAAGCGGAAGCGGATTTTATCCCATGTGTCACATTTGGAAAGTCTGCTACATTTGCGGAAAAGTATTTCTCAAAAGGGCAGTTGATCTGCATTGTTGGGCGGCTGCAGGTGCGGAACTGGACGGATAAAGATGGTAACAAAAGAAGAAATATGGAAGTGGTTGTGGAGGAACAGCACTTCGCAGGAAGTAAAAATGAGAATCAGGAGCCGAGGAGAGAACCGACACAGGATGGGTTTTATCCCATAGATGATATCGAGGATGATGATTTGCCGTTTTGAGGAGTGAAGATATGAAACAAATGAATTTACTGGAAGAACTGATCGTTGATAATTTTGCAGGTGGAGGTGGTGCCTCTACTGGCATTGAGCTTGCCACTGGACGCCCAGTGGATATTGCTATAAACCATGATCCAGATGCCATTGCTATGCACAAGGCAAACCATCCTTACACCACACATTATTGTGAATCGGTTTGGGATGTAGACCCAAAGAAAGTGTGCAGAGGAAGAAAGGTAGGGCTTGCCTGGTTTTCGCCGGACTGCAAGCATTTTTCAAAAGCAAAGGGTGGTAAGCCCGTTGACAAAAATATTCGAGGGTTAGCGTGGATTGTGCTGAAATGGGCTGGGACAGTGCGTCCAAGAGTAATCATTCTGGAAAATGTGGAGGAATTCCAGACATGGGGACCTGTGAGGAAAGGAAAACCAGTCAAAAGCAGAGCGGGAGAAACATTTCGGAAATGGAAAGAGCAGCTGGAAAGCCTTGGGTACTGCATAGAACATAGGGAACTGGTAGCAGCAGATTATGGAGCGCCTACCATACGGAAGCGTTTCTTTCTGATTGCACGATGTGACGGAAAGCCCATTATATTTCCGGAAAAGACGCATGCACCAGTAGACAGTGAAGAAGTGATAGAAGGCAGGAAAAAACCATGGAGAAGTGCGGCGGAAATCATAGATTGGTCCCTGCCATGTCCTTCTATTTTTGATACATCAGAAGAAATCAAAGAAAAATACGGTATTCGTGCGGTGCGTCCGCTGGCAGAGAATACTATAAAAAGAATTATCAGAGGACTGGACAAGTTTGTATTAAATACCTCTGCGCCGTTCTTGGTCATGGTAAATCATACGGGAGAGTTCAGGGGACAGGAAATAACAGATCCGGTGCAGACTGTCACAGCAAAGAACGGATATGGATTGGTATCACCGATTTTGGAACCATATTCGATTTGGACGGTTTCCAATACCAGTAATGCGACAGGACATGCCGCAGATTCTCCCATAGATACCATTCGAACAGGAGGCGGAGGTGGACAGATGCTTCTTTCTGCGGCAATGACAGCCATAGGACAAACGGGTTTTTCAAAAGATCGTTCTTATAGCGTAGAAGAACCTGTCAGGACAACGGTTTCCAAAGCAGAGCAATGCTTACTGATGCCTTCACTGGTACAGTATCACACAGAACAGTCAGAAAAAGCGAGAGGGCAAAAAGTAACAGAACCGCTGATGACATTGGATGCATCCAACCGTTATGGAGTTTCGGCGGCATATCTTACAAAGTACTATGGCAACGAAAAAGGCGGTATTTCTGCTGCTGATCCACTGCATACGGTAACGGCAAAAGACAGGGAAGCGGTGACAGCAGCATTTCTTTCAAAATTCTATAAAACAGGTGTTGGACAGGACACATCAGAGCCACTCCATACCGTTACAACGTCCCCAGGACATTTCGGTTTGACCATTGTCAAATTGGAGAGAGAAAATACAGATCTGGGGCATTGGAATGAAATCAGAGAATTACTCAATCAGTATGCCGACTACAAAATCGGATGTGATGAAATCCTGCTGATTTCCATAAAAAATCAAAAGTACTTTATCTGTGATATTGGACTGCGTATGCTCACACCGAAAGAGTTATATGCGGCAAATGGATTTCCTGCTGATTACATCATTGATAAGGATTGTGACGGAAAAACTTATGGGAAAACAAAGCAGGTAGCGAGATGCGGCAATGCAGTACCGCCGCCGTTTGCGGAAGCCCTTGTCCGGGCTAATCTGCCGGAGATGTGCGGGGAGAAAATTGGAAGTATGGAAGAATTACGGAATGTTATGACAGGATAGGATAACGAAAGTAATTAAGAAATTTTGGGACAGAGCCTGAAAGATTGTGTATGGCATTATGTTGGAAATATACGGAATATAGAAAGGGGCTTGAAAGATGTCAAAGGATGAAGTGAGAATGTGCCGCATTTTTAATTGCGATAGAAGGAGAGGAAATGTTTGCTGTGCTGATTGCGATTACCATAAAAAGTGTAGAAATAGTTGCCAGAACAGACCAGAAGTCTGTGGATGTGTAAAGATAAAATAAATATGGGGAGGGAATACCGATGAACAATGAAGAAAAGAAGCAGTACCTGCGCAGATATCAGACGGCAAAGCGCAGAGTGGGACTGATCCAAGAAGAAATCGAGGAACTACGTTCCAGTAAGACAAGTCCTGTTGGTTTAGGGGATGGGATGCCGCGCGGAAGCGGAACATCTGATTTGTCTGGATATGCGGCGCGGCTGGATGAACTGCTGCGGGAGTTGGAAGCGGAAAGAGAAATGCAGATGGTAACTTACCGGGAAATCCGTCAGCAGATCGGGATGGTCCCAGATGCAATAGAACAGGAAATCCTGTCCAGGCGTTATCTTATTGGACAAAGCTGGGAGAAAATTGCTGTGGAAATGAAATATAGCTATCGACATGTGACCAAACTTCATGGATATGCACTGAATCATTTTGAAATTGTGTAAATATGTTCGTGTGGATTAGTTGGAAATGAAAGAAGATAAGTAACTAAGAGCCCTCTTGTATTTTATGACAAGGGGGCTCTCAATTTATTGAATGCATTCAAATTAGGTAGCATGTTTGGAGCATTTCAACAAGCTTAAATTTTACGGTGTATATTTCTTTAAGAACTCAAGACTTTCACCTTCAAGACCTTTCTTAAATTCAGATTTTACATTGAAAGCAATAACGAGGAGCAAAATCTTTTCTTTAAGTACATCACTATCAGTGGTGTTGAATGCTGTTTTTGTAATTTTGATTAACTCTGATTTAAACACAGAATCATTTGTTAATTGTGGCTTATGGTCAATGATTGTCTGAAGAATTTCAATTGATGGACCAGTCAAGTTCATTTCAGAAATACACGCTTCAAGACATTTTAAAAGTAATTTCTTGCCCTCTGAAATTGAAAGATAATTTGCTGCCAGTATTGAAAGAGTAGGCAACATATCTTTACAATTTTCAGGTGATATTGCAGACAAAATATGCGAAACATTGCCAATTTTGTGCAGAGCACTCTGAACAATGCTGTATCCATTTTCTGCTTTATATAGCGCAGAAATTGTTTGAGTAATGTCTTGATCATTGATCGACTTCAGAGAATGTGCAACTAAATCAGACAGTGCTTCAATGCTGACTGCTTTGTTTTTCTGTGCTTCATTAACAACTTGATCTATTTCAGGAATCACTGAAAATGATGTAGCCAATATTTTTAAAACACGATCTGGATTAGTAGTAGTTGGAAGATTCTCTTTAAGCCATTCAAAGTATACGTCTAAATCATCCTGCCCCATAGGTCGGATGTTATTATTGTTAATGATTACCTCTAGAGCATCATCGAATGCAGAAGGACTGCATTCGTTAACTATTTTGTTATAAACATTTTTGAATGCATTAGAGGGAATTACTCCATGTATTTTCTTAAGTGCTACCAGAGCACCTGTTTGATTGTATGAAAATACATTGCCAAGTAATAAAGTTATATAGGCATTTAGTGTATCTTGTGATAGAACATCTTTTAGTGTAGATGCAACTTCTGAAACGAATTCCACATAGTCTGGCTGATTATAGTATGAAGAAAGTTGTCGCCTTAACGTTTCATTAAATAATTGTTCTAACTCTTTTGCAAAATTTTTAGAATTGTCTATAATCCGGATTATGGATAATTCTCTATCGTAGTTATGGTTTGACTGATATTTACATCTTTGATTTAATTTATCGAAGATGTCTGTTATCATCGAATCAGTAAAATAGATAATGACTCTGCGAAGCAGATCATCATACTTTTCGTCTTCGAAAATAATAGAATGCAGAATATCTGCAGTTTCAGGAAGTTTGTCATAAAATTTCTGCTTTCCACAGTAAACTATTACGTCATCAAGATTATTGGTATCTTGAAAATGGATCAAAAACGCATCAAATATGTCGCAATTTTCTTCGGATATTAAAAAAGGCAAATTTTTAAGGATTGCACAGATTGTACTGTCATTCTTGGAAAAATCGTGTGCAATCACATTTTCCGCAATTTGTGTAGCATTTTCAGCAGAAAGCATTGCTTTGAAAGATTCATCACCTTGTTTTTTATCCAGTAATTTAGCAATTACAGAAAGAGCATTTACATCAGTTGATAAAGGAATTAACGGAAGAACTAATGTATCAGCTGATTCTGTTTTTATAAGTGTTTCAAATGTTTCATTTAGGCAACTAATGATTTCACTGGAAAAATTGCTTTCTGCATCAATAAATTCACAAAGTTTTTTATACCAAGGTATCCCCCAGAGATAGTTAAATTCTTCGACTTCATTTGGCTTAATACATTTCAGCAAATCAGATGCCGTAATTGTACTTTCGTTTATGGAGAAATCGGTCATTTCACGAAGTTTGAAACGAAGGTCTAATGGAAACTCGGCATAATGTGACAGTGCAGTTCGTAAGGCAAGAATAAATTGATTTTTATTTAGACTTTCATGTACTGGAAAAACAGAAAGATAGTCAGCAATAAATTTTTCGTTAAAATTTCTGTTTTCTCCGGTATCAGCAATGCTGAACATGTTGTCAGGGGGAACTGAATACAAAAAATATTGTTCAGACCTATTAAATTCTATAGTACGATCAATAATTCTCTGTGCCAATTGAACTTTAAATTCACTGCTTACAATATCAAATATAGAAATAGCAACACTTACAGTATTGGTCATATCTTCCTTATCGTTCATCAGATTACGAAGAATTACCTCCACTACTCCAGGATTTTCCTTTAACAAATTTTTAACGGTTTGAGTATTACCACTAACAAGTGCTTGTGTAACCCTACGCTGCAATTCATCTCCAGTTTTGATACTAATCTCATCTTGAGCAAGATAGAGATACGGAGCAATACTACCAACTTGATATTTATTTGTTTTAATTAAAAAATTGGCAAGAGGTTCGTATTCGCTCCTTAGTTTAAACAGAAATTGTCCAGATTCATTATCTATAGTATTTTGCGTAAAATAAGGTCGCAGAGTTTGAGGGATTTCTTTAGTTTCTTCTCCAGCATGATATGCTAAAAATGTTTTTGGAGCGTTCATGTCTTTAAAGAGTAGATCATAAAAGTTATTAAAGTCTGCTTGTAAAACAGATATTTTCGCAATTTGCATTGTTCCATTTTCGGATGTTAAAAGTCCTTTTTCGACTTTTCCAGATTGTTCTCGAGCGGTAGCTATCATGTAATTGTTAACAAATGCATTTAGAAGCTTCTTAACTTGGCGAGGGGTTGATACGGATGGATGGATCAGGACTCGTCGTATCACTTTCTCCATAAGTTTTTCATTACAGTACTCTTTTAAAAAATCAGGTATCTCTTGTTTAGCCAAAGAAAGAGCATAGTCTTGAATGTCGAAGTCAAGAAGTGGAGGTAAGTATATTTTAAATTGAAAAAGCTTATCTAAAATTAATTCGCTTTCTACAATTTCATCATGGTCATTAAATTCTTTTACTCTCCGTTTGTCTAATGCTTGTTTTATGATTTCGTCATCAAAGGGCACGATAAAAATGCATCTTGAAAAGCCAACAAAAGCTTTCAGAGCATCTAACGCCTCAACAATTTTATCTATGCTTAATCTATCTAAGTCATCAATCACTGTAATAATTTTTAAATCTTTTTGTTTCTCTAGATATTCTTCGATTTTTGTTTCTAAAAAAATTTCATAGTCATCTGTTGTTTCAAAGGGAAAATTCAGTTCAAATTTCTGCGCTTTTTTTTGTCTATATTCAATCGTTAAATTTGTCAACACAGCGACGATAACAGGAATAAACAATACTGTTCCGATATTTTTACAATATCCTAAAAATACTTGTGCCCAAAAGTAGCAACTTGTGAATGTAGGGGAATCCACAATATGAAATTGAACATATTTATAGCATATAAAAGCGCCAAAAGTAAAGGCTGCGATTATAGCTAGAACAGGGAAGGATTTTGCAAAAGAACTTATGATGGATTGCCATTTGATTTTTTTGCTGCCGGTAGAGTCATCTACGAGTTCTTCCATAATAATATCTAGTATTTCCTGTCGGATGACCTCAAAACTATGGAATTTTCTCTTGTTCAAGCCTTGCCATAACTGTTTCAGAAAAACTTTTCGCAAAGATTCTTTTTCATATTTCCATGCATTTATTTCTTGAATACAATATTTTTCGGGAGACTTCTTGTATTTATCAGTTACAAGATTGATAAGGGATGATTTACCAAGCCCCCATTTGCCAATAATGGCTATATTGAATGGAGGCGCATTAGTATCTATAATTTCCTTTAAAACTTTGGAAATGTCGGCATAGTGAAATTGATCGTTATCGATACCGTGTAATGCTTCATCTTTTACGAAGTATTTTTTGGAATCAGAATTTGGCATGGAAACACCTCTCTCTTAGTTGAAAATGATTTATTTAGTATTTGTTTAGGAAATACAAATGAATTGCATATTTCTTTAATTTTCGCTAATATTCAGGCTTATTATACCATTCTTTGCCAGAATCTACAATGAATCGCTGAGCTTGTTGGTTGAAATTCTACAAATTTAGCAAGACATGGGATTAGTGTTATGTTGTTTTTTGTAACTAAAAATCACCGATGAAGTGATTTAGGTAAAATGAAATTGGACAAGCCAGAGAATCATCGGAAGCAAAACTTATTGCTATGTAATCAAACTCCATAAGCATACACTGCACTATTTTGAAATTCATAAAGATGCCCCACAATGCCCCATAAATTTGTGCTAATATGGCATCATGGAACCCAAAGGGAACCACAAAGGACCAGCGATGGTTCTTTTTCTTTTTCCTCAGGAGGTGATTTCAATGGGAAACACATTTACCATTGGAATAAAAAACTACAAAAGCCTGCAAAAAGAAATCCGTAAACTGAAACAGGCACCCGAAGCGGTATCAAAGGGAATCGTAAGCGATTTCAAAAGACGTGCGCCCGGCTGGATCGCGAAAGAGGTATGTGCCGTTTACAATATCAAACGGACAGAGGTGCGCCCTAAGAGCGGCTCTGGCGGTACGAAGATCGGATATATTGGTGTCCGTGGTAAGACCATAGCCAAAGCGGCGCTGGTCTATCAGGGACGTCGTTTAACTCCCGTTCACTTTCAAATGCGACCGACTGCACCGCCCTTGAGCAGAACAGGCTATACCATCAAAGCAACTATCAAACGTGGGCAGCGAAAAACATTAGGAAAAGTGAAGAAGCTGACGAAAAAGCAAAAAAAGAACATCGGGAAGAACTTCCGAAAGCAGGGCAAACAAAACAGCGCTGATTCACCAATCATGCTTCTGCATACAGGAAACCGTCAGGAAGGCGGCACCAACTACATTCCTTTCCAGCGCATGAGTCAGCGTCGAAGTGATTTGAAAGCCATCAAGACAGTATCCATGCCGCAGATGGTCAGCAATGATGTCGTAAAAGAAAACATTGAAAAGACTCTTTCCACGGAGATGGGCAAGCGTATCGACCATCACATGAAGCGGTATATGAAATAATTTTACTGCAAAAAAATGAAGCAAAGGCATGGCGCAGGCATTCCACAGGTACTGTGAAAACTCCTTTATCTACTGTGGTGCTGGCGAGCCCAAAATCTCTCTATTTTTGCAGAAATTTTTTTGACCCATTTCGTTTCCAAGGAGGTGGAGAAATGGCAGAAACCAAAAAGAATTTACAGTCTACACGGACCATTGCTTCCCTTTTTGGCGTCACAACCAGAAGGGTGGAACAGCTCAAAACAGAAGGTATCATCCAAGGGGAAGGGCGTCCCATCAAGTATGATTTGTTTCCCACGGTCAAAAGCTACATCCAGTATCTTTCTGATAAAGCCAACGGCAGAGAAAAGAAAGCAACAGATCAGGAAAACGAAAGTCTGAAAATTGAAGCGGAAGCGCGGTTCAAACAGGCAAAAGCGGAAATGGAAGAATTGAAGCTGCAGGAGTTCAAAGGGGAGCTTCATCGGTCAGAAGATGTGGAGCAGATCACAACAGAACATGTGATGCAGGTGCGGGCTATGCTTATGGCGCTGCCGAATAAACTTGCTGTGGATTTGGCGCATATTTCCACTGCGGCAGAAGCGGCAGAGCGCATCCGCAAGGAAGTACAAACCATGCTGGAGGATTTATCCACTTTTCGATACGACAAAGAAGCCTATCATAAGCGCATGCGGGAACGCGCCAACATGCAGAACAAAGTCTATGACGAAGAAACCCCATAATGTGCCGTCGGTAATCCGCACATTTTCCCGTGCTTTTGCCAATTACAAACCGCCGGAAGCCCTCACCGTTTCCCAATGGGCAGAAAAATACAGAGTGCTGTCACGGGAAAGCAGCGCGGAAGCTGGACGCTGGCGCAACGAAAGAACGCCTTATATGGTGGAAATCATGGACGCTTTCACAGACCCAAAGGTGGAGAAAATTTCTGTGGTGGCAAGCTCTCAGGTGGGAAAAACGGAAATCCAGCTCAACATTGCGGCATTCATCATCGATCAGGACCCAAGCAGCATTTTATACATACAGCCCAGCATTGAAGAAGCCAAAAAGTTCAGCCGCCTGCGTATTGCGCCCATGATTCGGGACTGCAAAAAAATCAGCGGAAAAGTGACGGAAGCCAAGGCAAGGGAAAACGGCAATACGGTATTGCAGAAAAGTTTTCCCGGCGGCATGCTCACCATCATTGGTTCCAATAGTGCATCTGCATTGGCGTCTACGCCCGTAAAATATGTTCTGGGGGACGAACGGGACAGATGGGCATTGTCCGCAGGAAATGAAGGTGATCCATGGAAATTGGCAGAAGCCCGCACCACTACTTTTTTCAATCATAAAATGGTGGACGTATCCACGCCGACCATCAAAGGCGCCTCTGCCATTGAAACTTCTTTTCTGGAAGGGACACAGGAAACGTGGCAGCAGGCTTGTCCCTGTTGTGATGTCTTTCATGAAATCGATTTTGACGACATCCATTTTCAGTTTGACACCATACAGCAGGGGCGGGAGAAGGATTATCTGGTCAAAGATATTTACTGGGTCTGCCCGGACTGCGGCTACATGGCAACGGAACAGGAAATGCGGAAACAGCCTTCCAAATGGGTGGCAGCGTACCCGGAAGCCATTGCCCATGGACACCGTTCTTTTTGGCTGAAGGGTTTTTCTTCCCCATGGCAGCCGTGGGAGAAAATCATTTATGCTTTTCTTCGTGCCAGAAAAGACCCTCAGCGACTGAAAGTTGTTTATAACACCATGCTGGGGAAGCTATGGGAAGATCGTGGCGATCTGGAGGATGAAGATACCATGTTGTCCCGTCGGGAACTTTACGGCACACGAGCAGACGGCAGTCCCATTGAGCTACCGGAAGGTGTGTTGGTGCTGACATGCGGTGTAGATACTCAGGACGACCGTTTGGAATACGAAGTAGTGGGACACGGATACTACGGCGAAACATGGGGCATCAAAAAAGGCATGATTGTGGGCGATCCTCACGATAAGGAAGTGTGGGAGCGTCTGGACGGCGTCATTGACAAAACATATTCTTTTGCCAATCCCAAAAGAGGGCTGAAGATTTCCATGACCTTTGTGGACAGCGGCGGTCATAAAACACAGGATGTTTATCGGGAGTGTGCTAAACGCATTTACAAGCGGGTATTTGCCATCAAAGGCTATGGTGGTGACGGCATCCCCTACACCAAGCCGCCATCCAAAGTGAAAATGGTGGTAAACGGCAAGGCAGTGGGCTTTGCGTGGCTTTATGCCATTGGCGTTGATGCGGGGAAAACGGATATCATGAGCAATTTGAAGGTGCAGGAACCCGGCGCGAAATTTTGTCATTTCCCAAGGGAATCGGAGCGGGGATATGACAGCCTTTATTTCAGCGGACTGCTGTCAGAAAAACTGGTCATGAAAACAGAAAAAGGGCGTACTCGTTGGGCATGGGTGAAATTGTTGGGGCATGAGCGAAACGAAGCCTTGGACTGCCGCAACTACGCCCTTGCGGCTTTTCGTGTGTTGGACCCGGATCTGGATGCCGTAGCGGAACGCCTGCGAGGAATACCGAAAGAACAACAGCCCACCAAGCCCAAAAGAAACCGTGTGCGGAAAAACCGCGCCATGGAAGAAGACTGGTAGAAAGGAGGCGCATGATGGAAAACAAAACATTGCTGAAGATGCGGCTGGAAAGAAAACAGGCGCAGTTGGAAGCGGCATACAACGCTTATATGGCATTACTCAAGGGAGGTGTGCAGTCATACACCATTGGCAGCCGCAGCCTGACCCGTTTGGATTTGCCGTCTTTGGAAGAAACCATTGCAAAACTGGAACAGGAAATTGATATGCTGGAAGGACAGATAGCGGGAAGAAAGTCAAGGAAAGCCTTTGGCGTTGTGCCGAGAGATATTTGAGGAAAACACTATGGAAATAATTTCCACAGTGTTTTTTTATTACCCGCAAAAAGGAGAAAATCATGAAAAAACAAAGAAATCCAACCAAAAGAAAGATTCAGGACAAGGGCTATTCGGAAGCAGGGGCAAGCTATGTCAAAAAATCCATGAAAGCCATGATTCCCAACAGCGGCGCACCCAGTGAGGACATTGACAACAACAACTACACCCTGCGGCAGCGTGCCAGAATGCTGTATATGGGTTCTGCCATTGCCGCCAGCGCCATCAAAACCAACCGTACCAATGTGGTTGGCAATGGGCTGAAGCTGAAAAGCACCATCAACCGCCATATCCTTGGTTTGTCACAGGAGGAAGCGGAAGCGTGGCAGAAACGGACAGAAGCGGAGTTTGAGCTTTGGGCAACCAATAAGCGTGCCTGCGATGCCACAGGCGTCAATGATTTTTATGGCATACAGCAGCTTGCCCTTATATCATGGCTGCTGTCCGGCGATGTGTTTGCCGTCATCAAGCATTATGACGCTGCGCCGCTGATGCCATACAGCCTGCGTCTGCACCTCATCGAAGCGGACAGGGTACGGACACCTTACGCATTGACAAGCAGTGCCGTAGGGTACACAACAGGCGTGACAAAAGACGGAAACAAAATCTATGATGGTGTGGAAATCGACCAAAACGGCAGTATTCTGGCGTACCATATTGCCAATACCCATCCTTTCCAGTCTACCATGACACCGACGGAATTTGTCCGGGTAGAAGCATACGGAGAGGAAAGTGGACTGCCCAACATTCTGCACATTATGGAAAGTGAGCGTCCCGAGCAATTCCGAGGGGTTCCTTATCTGGCACAGGTCATTGAACCTTTGCTGCAGATGCGGCGGTATACGGAAGCGGAGATCATGAGCGCATTGGTGCAGAGCTTTTTTACGGCGTTTATCACCACCGAAGCCATCCAGAATGACATTCCCATGAATGAGCCTTTGAGTGGAGATGTTGGGGAAGTGTCAGACGATGAAAATGAGTACGAAATGGGCGCAGGGACTATCAATGTTTTGAAAGCCGGGGAAGATGTGAAGTTTGGTGCACCGACTCATCCCAACAGCGGTTTTGACGTGTTCATGCGTTCCCTTTCGGAGCAGGTGGGAGCGGCTTTGGAAGTTCCGGCAGATTTGCTCCTGAAATCTTTCAACAGCAGTTATTCCGCCAGCAGAGCTGCCTTATTGGAAGCGTGGAAAGCCTTCAAAATGCGTCGGGAATGGCTGACCAATGATTTATGTCGTCCCGTTTACGAAATCTGGCTGACGGAAGCTGTGGCAAGAGGACGCATTTCCGCGCCGGCGTTTTTCACAGACCCTTTGATTCGGCAGGCGTATCTGGGAAGTGAGTGGATCGGCGCACCAGCGGGACAGTTAGACCCAACCAAAGAAATCACAGCGGCGGTCATGGCAATCGAAAACGGGTTGTCCACCAGAGAAGCGGAAACCATTAAGCTCAATGGCGGGCAATATACAGCCAATATTGACAGGCTGCTGACAGAAAATGAACGCTTGCGGCAGGCAAATGGAGAACAAGCGCAAGGGGCGCAGGCGTTCCAGAATTACATACAGACCCTTGTGCAAAAAGCAGTGGCAAAGGAGGTTGAAATGCGTGGCATTGGAACAGACCATTGACAAGCCCATGAAGGCATACAACATTGCGGTCATTGACGATGATACTGCCGAAATCAACATGTATGGAGAAGTGGTGTCAAAATATCCCGTGGACTGGTGGACAGGGGAGAAGATTCCCGGCAATTTCATTGCACTGGATGAATTTTTGCAGGACTTGAAAGAAATCGAGGATAAGGCAAACATCATTGTCCACATCAATTCCGTGGGAGGTGATTTTTATGCGGGGCTTTCCATTTATAACCGGCTGAAAGGGCTACCGGGGAACATCACCACCATCAATGATGGGCTGGCGGCATCGGCTGCGTCCATTATTTTTCAGGCGGGAGATACAAGGAAAATGAACGCAGGCAGCAACTTGATGATGCACGGCGTGTCGGGCTTGCTGTTCGACTATTACAACATCGAGCAGTTAAAAGTCATCATCAAGCAGTTTACCGCCCATAATAACGCGGCAATCGGCGTTTATGCCGAAAGAAGCGGCAAGACAAAGGAGGAATGCAAAAATCTCATGACAGGGGAAACATGGCTGACGGGGCAGGAAGCTGTTGACGCAGGATTTGCCGATGAAGTCATTGACAGCGCACCTGTCCAAATGCGCCTGACAGAAGACCAGCATTTCCTCATGGCAAACGGCGTTCTGTTTTCCACACACAGGATGTCCTGTATCCCACAGGGGATTCCGGTTGGAAACATCGTCGTTCCGGCGGGAAAAACGTTGGCGCACCCAGAGAAAAATAAGCAAACAGGAGGGAAAGAGAGCATGGAAATCAAAACATTGGAAGAAATGAAACTGGCTTTTCCAGAATTTGTGGCACAGATGGAAACTGCCGCCAAAGAAGCTGGCAGAGCGGAAGGGGCAAAGGCAGAAAGAGAACGACTGCAAGCCATTGAGGACATTGAGAACGCCATCGCTGACAAAGACATTGTGAAAAATGCGAAATACGGCGAAAAGCCTCTGACGGCAGAACAGCTTGCCCTTGTTGCCATGCAGCAGGAGGCACGCATCAAAGCGGCTGTGCTGGACGGCATGCAAAATGACGGCAAAGCTACAGAAGGTGTAAAAGCGACACCTAACAAAGGCAATGAAGAAAGCACACAGAAGGAATACGAAGCAGAACTTGTGCATGGGGCTGTGAAAGTCTTTCAGTCTATGATGGGAGGGAAGCGTAATGGCTAAGAAATTGTATGAAAGAGTTGGCGAAACGGCTTATGACGGTCTGCTGGTTGACCATTTTCCCCCGGCGGACGTCATGAGCGTCACAGTCAAAAGTGGGGAAGGCGCACTGAAGCGTGGCTCTGTGCTGGCAATGGACAGTACAGACGGAAAAATGTCTTTTCTGGCGGCAGAAAGCAGCGGCACACTGGATGCCAACTGTATTCTGGCAGAAGATGTGGACGCAAGCAGCGGCGACGCTGTGGCGCTTGCCTATCGCACAGGTCATTTTGCGGCAAACCGTCTGCTGACCAAAGGCGAATATACACTGACATTCAAGGACAAAGAAGCACTGCGCAAAGGCGGCATCCTGCTGTCTGACGCGCTGTAAGAAAAAGGAGGTATTTGCTATGGCATTGGATATTTACAGTACACATACCCTTTTGCTGGCGGTGGAACAGCTGACACCGCCCACTACATTCCTGCGGGACAGATATTTTCCCACCAATAAGGCAACAGACATCTTTTCTTCTGATGATGTACTCATGGAATATCGTGACGGCGACAGAAAGATCGCCCCGTTTGTGGCACCAAGAAAAGGCGGCGTGACCATGCTGCGTCAGGGGCATTACATGGAGCGTTATACACCGCCCCGCATTGCGCCCAAGCGTGTATTGACCATTGACGAACTGAAAAAACGTGGTTTCGGGGAAGCCTTGTTCACACAGCTGACACCGGCACAGCGCCAGCTCACCATGATTCTCAAAGATATTTCCGAACTGGATGCCATGATTACCCGCAGAGAAGAACTCATGGCAGCAGAAACCATGCTGACAAACGGCTGTATCATGAAACACATTGCAGACGACCATACGAAAACAGACGATATGGAAATCCGTTTTTATGATGGGGAATCCAACCCTGCAGCCTATACACCTTCTGTGAAATGGGGGCAGGAAGGGGCAAAAATCGTGGATGATATTCACGTTATGATTCGTATGCTGACCAGCCGTGGTCTGCCTGCAACAGATTTGGTGGTTGCCCCTGACGTTGCATCCATCATGCTGAACGATGCAGAGATTTTGAAACTGCTGGATATCCGCAACTACAACATCGGTGCTGTAGACCCCATTGCACTGCCCAACGGCGTTGCAAGAATCATGCGCCTGAATGTGTATGGCAGAACTATTGATGTATTCTGCTACGATGAACAGTATGAAAACGAAAACGGCGAAATGACACCTTATATCGGCGATGGACAGGTAATCCTGACAGCACCCAATGCCGGTCGTACCCTCCGCGGCGCCGTCAGTCAGGTGGAACAGTCCGATGGTCAGGTTTACACACACGCAGGGGCAAGGGTGCCTAAGTACGTTTCTGACGCAAAGGGCAATACCAGAACCATTACGTTGACGGCGTGCCCCCTGATGGTTCCCAACCAGAAGAATCCTTGGGTATCTGCCAAAGTGACAGAATGATAAAAAAGAAAGGAGGAACGTACATGGAACAGATTCTTGTGAAAATCGTGAAAGGTGTATATGGATTTGATACCGGCAAAACAGTTGTGGGAAAATCCCCAAAAGATGCACCGTTTTTACTGGATGAGGACAAAGCCCGCCGCCTCTTTGATCTGGGTGTTGCGGAGCCTGTCTGTGATGACGCATACCCGGACAGCTATGTGTATGCAGTTGAGGAGGATGCGGAAATGGATGAAGGAATGGACGAAATCCCCACGGAAGACATGGAGGAATTGAATCTTGCGGAAATGACGCTGGAAGAACTGAAAGAATTTGCGGAGCCTTACGGACTGAAATACAAAGTGGGAACAAAAAAGGCTGACTTCATCCAACAGATCAGGGAGGCTTTGGAGGAAAAAGCCCATGAGGAGCCCCCTTCTTTTGACGCATCTGAGGCGGTGCAGTGAGTATGGAAGGATTTCTGGAACAAGTAGCGCAGGACATGGCAGATGTCTTTCTGGATCTGGATTTTTTCGGTGTGGAAGCGGTGGTGGAAGGAAAGAAAATCCTCATTGTTTTGGATAACGACAAATTGAAAGAAAAACAGGGTGGACAGGATTTGGCAGTAGCCGAAAGTGCCACCCTTTTTTATGCCCGCACACAGGACTTGCCGCCCAGACGGGCAGCCGGAGAGAATCTGAACATCAATGGCAGAGAATGTATCATCGATGACTGGCAGGAGGACATGGGATTGTCTGCGCTGACACTGCGGGAAAACATTGTGGTGTGACAGAAAGGAGGGCGCTTATGACAGTTGTGGAGATCGTAGATCAGGTGACCGCATGGGCACAGAAGGAAATCTGCGATAAAGTACGGCTGAAAATGCCGCCGGAAAACGACAAGGACAGCGATTCTGCCGGATACGAATATACCATGGTGACGCCCGCTGCCTTTTCTCTTTTCATCCCATCAAAAGAAAAACTGCCGCCGGCTGTTTTGTCGCCCATACCGTCCCTTTGTGTGCGGATTCTGGAAGGGGAGGACAGCCTGACAGACAAAAGCGGCAGAATTACATTGGAATTTTGCCTTTGCACATGGAATCCCGGCATTCATGGGCAGGATATCCTGTTTCCTGATGAAAAGGACCATTCCATCGTTCACCAGTGGACAGGAGCGGAAGCGGAGGCTTATTATCAGCGGCATTATGAAGGCTGGCGGGATGCGTGGAATTGGGTGGATGTGACCCTGCGGGCGTTGGAAAGCCATCTGGACATCAACGGCATTGAAATAGACCAGAGTGCCGGCATCAAATTTTATCCGCAGAAAGAACAGGAAGAAATCTCAGATTTTTATCCTTTCTGGTTTGCCTGCGTGCAGTTTGGCGTCAGACGCCCTTTGGTACGGAATATCCCTTCCTACCAGCAGTTGCTTTGAATTTCAAAAAAGGAGTTGAGAAAAAATGGTATATTTACACGGAACCTACGGCGCCTTTGACAAGTCCATTGGGCTGGTGCCTGTTGCCACAGATACCATCCCTGTATATGTGGGCGTTGCGCCCGTGAACCTTGTGCGTGGATACGAGGAAATGGGCAACGTCAATGGACCGTTACAGGTCAAAAACATGGAAGGCGCCCAGCGTTTGTTTGGCTATTCCGGGGACTGGGAATCTTTTTCGCTGTGTGAGGTCTTTGCCGCACATTTTCAGAATGAGATTTCCAATGTATCGCCCATTGTGGTCATCAATGTACTGGACCCGGCAACACATAAAAAAGCAGGAGAACCCACCACACAGGAATTGACCTTCGTCAATGGAACGGCTGTCATTGAAAGCGATACCATCATTCTGGATACGCTGGTTTTGGCAGATAAAGTGGAGGGAACGGATTTTACGGTGGATTATGATTTCACCAAAGGACAGGTTATCCTCAAAAGCATTGCGGAAGAACCGCTGACAACGGTCAACGCCACCTTCAGTGAGGTGGATGTTTCCATGGTGCAGGAAGCGGATATTGTAGGCGGTGTGACGGCAGAAGGCGTTTATACAGGTCTTGGCAGCGTTGCACTGGTTTACCCGGAACTGGGTTTGATTCCCAATCTGCTGGCGGCACCGGGTTACAGTGAAAAACCGACAGTTTACAGAGCCATGATTCAGGCGGCAGCCAAAATCAATGGACATTGGGACGCCATGGTGCTGGCAGATATTCCACTGGAAAGCAACGATACCATCCAAAAAGCCGTGGAATGGAAAAAAGAAAACGGGTATACATCGGAGCGGGCGAAAGTTTGCTATCCACAATGGCAGACGAAGGACGGCGCCGTCTATCACCTGTCTACATGGACTGCATGGCTCATGTGTCTGGTAGATGCCACCCATCAGGGCGTTCCCATGGAAACCCCCTCTAATAAACAGATTCCCGCAGGGAAGCAGTTTTTTGGCAAAAGCAGCAAACATAAAGGTTTTGACCAGCAGACAGCAAATGAACTCAATGAAAACGGCATTACCACGGCAGTTTATTGGGGTGGTGTCCATGTTCTTTGGGGTGGGCATACAGCAGCGTATCAATATGGTCTGGTCACAGATGCCAGAGCCATTTTTGATGTTTCCATTCGGATGATGATGCATGTCACAAACGATTTCCAGCGGGAACATGCTCTGACCATCGATTGCCCCATGACAAAAGCCATGGCAGATACCATCAAAAACAGAGAGCAGGAAAAACTGGATGCTCTTGTTGCCATTGGTGCCCTCATCGGGGAGCCTGTGTGCGAATTCAAGGAAAGTGAAAACAGCACGGAGCAGCTCATGGAAGGTGATTTTGTATGGTCAAACAAAATGACGCCTACGCCGCCCTTTAAGTCCGGCACCATGAAGGTGGCTTATACGGACGAGGGCTTTTCCACATATTTCAGCGAATGAGAAAGGAAGGTGAGAAAAATGCCTTTTGTAGATATTTGCGGCGCCATCGTTGCCGATACGACCTATGTGAATAATGTCCTTGCGGCAAAAGACGTAGAGGCTACGTTGCCGGAAGTGGCGCCTGTGGCGGCAGAAGTACAAGCCATGGGGACGATGTCCCTGCCCATCTGGCAGCTCATTGAAAATATGGAACTGGCAATTACCAAAATCGGTGTGGATAAAGGGCTGCGTTCCATGATTACGCCGGAAACGCAATCTCTGGAAATGCGGTTTGTCCAGAATGTGACCGACGCCAACGGTATTACGAAACAGAAAGGCTGCAAAGCCTTTTTCAAATGTGTGCCAACAAAGATTCCCGGCATTGCGGTAACGGTGGGGGAAGCCAGCTCCAATGAGCTTACGTTTACAGTCATGCGCTACCAGCTTTTTGTGGACGGAGAGGAACTGTTCCTTGTGGATCGTCTGGCTGGCATTGTGCGGGTGGCTGGAACGGACTACACTAAAACCATGAACAGCCTGTTGTAAAGAAAAGAATAGCCCTGTGGGATTTCCCATAGGGCTTTTTTCAAAGAAAGGAGAACAGCATGAAAGATACATTGACATTGGAAAACCCCATTCTGATCAATGGGAAGGAAGTATCCGAACTGACTTATGACGCCAAAGAAATCACAGCATTGCAATTTTCGGAAGCCTGCGCCCGCAGTGCCGCATTGGATAAGACAAAGACCTTCGCTTTCAAAATGCGTGAAAATGACTACGCCCTCCATTTGTATTTGGGGTTTATGGCAATCATTGCGGTCAATCCCGATATCGACGTTTCCGATCTGGAACGCATGAAAGGGCAGGACATCAACCGTACTGCCAATATCGGTCTGCTTTTTACATTAGGGAGGTTGGGGGGAGCCTTACAGGAAAAAAACTCAGACGCGCCATCCGAGAATACAGCCGACACTTCCACACCAGCATAAAAGAGGTGGAACGGGAGCGGCTCATTGATTTCCTGCGGGATTACGGCGAAGCCGCAGAGGAAGTGATGGAGCGGCAGAAGAAAGCGCAAAAGGCATTCCACCTGCCAAAGCATCAAAGAAGGTGAATGAATGGCAAAGAATAAAATCATGACCACCATTGTCAATATGGCAGGCAATGTAGATCCTTCGGTGCAGAAAGCCTTTCGAGAAGTGGAGAGCCGGCTGGAAGGCATGAACGGCAAAGCCATTGCCGTGGGGGCTTCTGTTGCGGCGGCTGGTGCTGGCATTACCGTAGGCGCTGTTCATGCCGGAAAAGCGCTGATCAACATGGGGGATGCTTATAATTCCACCATGGGGGATTTGCAAGCCAAAACAGGGGCAACAGCCGCAGAAATGGAAGGTCTGTCAGATGCGGTGGAAGATGTGTACGCAGAACGCAATCTGGGTGAGGATATGCAGGAAGTGGCAGACGCTGTTTCTCTTGCAAAGCAGACAACGGGGCTTTGGGGAGAAGAACTGGAAAATGTAACAGCGGATGCCATTATACTGCGTGATACCTTTGATTATGATCTCAATGAAACATTGCGGGCGTCGAAAGCGTTGATGGAAAATTTCGGCATCAGCGGAAAAGAGTCCATGAATTACATTGCCGAAGGCGCCCAAAGAGGATTGGATTTCTCCGGGGAACTTTTGGATACCATCAGTGAATATTCTGTGCAGTTTGCGAAAGTGGGCTTAGATGTAGATGATATGTTCAACATCATGGAGGCTGGCGCTGAAAACGGCGCATGGAATTTGGATAAAGTGGGGGATGCCATCAAAGAATTCTCCATCCGTTCCATCGACGGCTCCAAAACCACACAGGAAGCCTTTGCCGCATTGGGATATGATGCGGATGAAGTCATGGGGATTTTTGCCAAAGGCGGAGAGGATGCGAATATTGCATTTCGGACGATCTTAAAAGACTTGGTCTCCATGGATGACGCTGTGGCACGAGATGCGGTAGGTGTTCAGCTATTTGGAACCCAGTGGGAAGACTTAGGTGTTGATGTAATCAAAGCCCTATCGGAAGCGGAAAACCACGCGTTTCTCACAGGTGATGCTTTACAGGAGATTGATGCTGTGAAGTACAATTCCATTGGTCTTGCCATTCAAGGCATTGGAAGACAATTGGAGGTGGATTTGGCACCGGCAGGGAAAAAGGCGGCAAACAGGCTTATGGAACTTTCGCCGCAGATTCGTCAGACCATGCAGCAGGCGTCACCGTACATTGAAGACCTTGCAGTCAAATTTTCAGATATTTTGGTAGACGGTATAGATTTAGCCATTGCAGCCCTTATTTGGTGTTCACAGAATACGGATATATTAAAAGCGGCTGCCGTTGGTTTAGGCATCGTATTTGCCACATTCTCTGCCGCAAAAATGATCACGAGCATACACAATGCTGTTGCCGCCTTTTCATTGCTGCGGGCGGCACATCTGAAAGAAAAAGCAGAAACCATCTATCTGCAGGCGCTATACGCAAAAGACGTAGTGGTAAAAGGCGCAAGTACAGCGGCAACGGTGGCGCAGACGGCAGCAACGGGCGCATGGAATGTGGTCGCCGGCATAGGTACGGCAGTCACGTCGGCATTCGGTGCGGCGATGGCTTTTCTGACATCGCCCATCGGTCTTGTGATCCTTGCCATTGGTGCCCTCATCGGCATCGGCGTTTTGCTGTATAAAAACTGGGATACGGTCAAAATGTACGCAGTGCAGTTGGGGACGTTTCTGTCTGGTGTATGGAACAGTATCAGCACGGCAGTTGGAAATTTCATCAATGGCATCAAAGAAAAATTCCTATCGGGCTTCAGTGCCCTTGTGGGCATTGTCAAGGCGCCCATCAATGGCGTCATCAGCCTGATCAACGGAGCCATCAACGGAATCAACGGCATCAGTGTGGATATTCCTGAATGGGTGCCGGGTTTTGGCGGCAAACATTTCGGTTTGATGCTGCCAACAATGCCATTATTGGCAAAAGGCGGCTTCACCAACGGCGCATCCATTGCCGGTGAAGCAGGCACAGAAGCGGTCATCAGTTTTGACCCGTCCGTAAGGAGCCAGAACCTTTCTTATTGGGCAAAAGCAGGTCAAATGCTGGGGGCATTGCCAGAAGGCGTTTCTGTTCTGGAAAGCGGCGGTGACAGCAACAGTGTTTCCATTGGTCAGATCGTATTTTCACCGAAAATCGAAATCACCGGAAACGCGGACAAAGAAAGCATTATTGCTGCCATTCGTGCGGAATATCCGGAGTTTATTGATTTACTGGAACGGTGGTTTATGGAAAGGGGGTATTTTGCTTATGAAAGTTGAGATTCTAGGTTATGAGGATTATATCACCGCAGAGGGGGACACCTTTGACATTTTGGCGTTCAAGTATTACACCAACGAGAAATTGTCAAGCTATATCATCCAAGCCAATCTGGACTATGTGGATACGCTGATTTTTGAGCAGGGCATTTCCCTTTCCATCCCTATTTTGAACATGACCGAAGTGCCAGAAAGCCTGCCGCCTTGGAGAAAGGGGGAAACATCTTGATTCAGGTACATTTCAGAGGGGTGGATATTACGGATTCCATATCCATCAACGACTGCTATCACGATATGTATTGTGAGGGCAGAAGCGATACCCTGCACATTCGTTTCAACGATCCCCAGAACCAATGGGATGTCTGGCAGCCAAAAGTGGGGGACGAAATCTCTGTTTCATACGGCAGCATAGGAACAGGGAAAATGTTTGTGGACAGCACAGCCGCGGAAAATGGGCTTTATACCATTGTTGCGGCGTCCATCCCGCCCAGTGCCAAAGAAGGCAAGAGCAAGGCATGGCAGAAGATTTTCCTGACCCAGATCGGAAAAGAAATTGCCGGAAACCATGGCTTGTCATTCCAAAGTTATGGCGTTTCGGATGTGCAGTACGCCTATATTCTGCAAACCAACGAAACCGATTTTTCTTTTTTTCAGCGGATTTGCACCCTGGAAGGATGCGCCTTTTTGGTTTATGACGGCACTTTGGTCCTGTATGCCCAATCCTATCTGGAAGGGATTCCGCCTGCAAAGACAATCACCATCACATCTGATGGTGATTATTCTTTTGTGGACCATTCCGCCAGATTATACGGTTTCTGCCGCATAGAAAGAGGGCTGTATCAGGGGAACTTTCATGTGGATAACGGCGGGACACGGCAATACGTTCCAGACATGGACATTCCCATCACCATATCCAGTCAGGTGGAAGCGGACAGGTATGCCAAAAACTTATTGAGAAGCGTGAATAAAGGCATGCTGTATGGCTATTTTTATGGACGGGTCATGCCAGAATTTGCGGCGGCAAGCACAGCAAATATCGAGAATGACCGTGCAACCTCATGGAATGGGCATGTCTTTTTCACGCACATACGAAACGACTATGGAAAGGGACGGAGCAAAGTCTTTTTCCGAAAACCATTGGATGGATATTGAGGAGGGCAGACATGATCAACAAAGGATTTATTTCCTCTTTGACGGAGGACGGCACAAAAGCCATTGTGATTCCCCAGGAAGCAAGTCAAAATGTGACTTTTCCGCTGGTAATTCCCTATTTTTTGCTGGAATGTCTGACGGTGAATATGCCTGTGGTCTATGCCACATTTCCAGATCAGACAGGCATCATCCTTGCCCGCATGGATGGGGAATGGAATCACACAATTTACAGGACATTGACGGTGGAGGGGACGGCGCGCATGACGGAACGACTGACGGCTGATAGAGGTATCACTGCTACAGGGGGCATTTCGGCGGCAGGCGGCGGAAATGTGACGGTGCAGGGAGATATTTCTCTGACGGGGAGCATCACCGCCACCGGCGATGTCAAATCTGGCAGTGTCAGCCTGCAAAATCATGTTCACAGCGGCGTCATGAAAGGCAATGACGACACAGATGCGCCAAAGTAAAAAGGAGTGTGAAGTGGTATGGGCGTGATTGCATCGTGGGGCACCAAAAAGTTTGAAACCAACCCAAAAAAGATATATCCTTTCCGCGATTTTTCCACAGGATTCAAATTAAAGACGGATGCCAATGCCGATACCAGCGGTACAAGCCCCACCAACACCAGAGGACGGGAATTGGAGCAGATCACATGCAGCACTTATCTTCTGGCGTCTGCTGGTGTGGATGTGCGGGGAGAGTTTGATAGCTGGCGCAAATTGGTGGGGGAAGCCCATCCCTTTTTCATTGGCGGTGTCAGTTTTGGTGCAGGGAATTTTCAGTTGGAAAGCGTGGATATATCGGAAGCACAGTTGGATACCAATGGCAATTTTCTTGCCGCCGCATTGTCTTTTACCTTTACGGAATATATCCCTGCCAGTGCGTCGGCTACGGCAAAGGCAACGACAAAAAACAGCAAGAGCAGTGGGAAAAGCGCCACAAAAAGCATGACGGAAACCATCGCGGAAAAGAAAAAGGAAGCCATGAACGCCACGGCTTCCACAGATGATAAGAAAAAGAAAAGTCCGTATTGATGGAAAAGGAGGGATGCCCATGAAAGCGGCAGGAAACGGCACACCGAAACAGTGCGTGGAAAACCTGTTGTCCATGGTCAGAGGGGAAAATCCCATGGAGCGGGTGAAAGGCATAGACGCCAGATGGTTTGACAGACCGGAAGGACAGGCTGCGGAGGGATTGGTGGAGGATGCAAATTGGCTGATACGCACATATGAACCACGGGTCAATGTGGAAGATGTGAAAATCAGCATCGCAGAACAACAAGATGGCAGTTATGGTTTGACTGCCTTTTTATCAGACGTTTAGGGGGTGAGCAGAAAACATGGCACAGGAATTTGATTTTGTCAATACAGACGCAGCGGAGATTTACAATACCGTCATGGAGTGGCTCATGGACAGTGTCAACGAGCCTTTATATCCCGGTGATGAGCGGCGGATTTACGGGGAAGCCTTAGTTTTTGTGCTGGTGAATGTCTATCACGAAATGAATGACACAGCCAAACAGCGTACTTTGCAATATGCCCGGGGTGTGGTTTTGGATGCTTTGGGGGAACGGGTAGGCACCAAGCGTCTGGAGCCTGCTCCGGCATACGATACCTTTCGGTTTACTCTCAGTGCGCCTCAGTCCCAAAACATCATCATTCCGGCAGGCACTCGAATCACACCGGACGGCAGCATATATTTTGCCACAAAAGAAACGGCTGTCATTCCGGCAGGAGAAACTTTTCGGGATGTGCTGGCAGTCTGTACCACAGCTGGCAGCGACTATAACAACATGGCGGCAGGAACCATCAAAACATTGGTGGACTTGATTCCTTATGTGGCAAGTGTCAGCAATCTGAAAGGCACCACCGGCGGCGATGATGGGGAACCCTATACCACAGAAGGGGACGACCGTTTTCGGGAGAGGATACGCCTTGCGCCGTCTTCTTTTTCCGTTGCGGGACCATTGGCGGCGTATCGCTATTATGCGTTGTCAGCTGATGCGGAAATCATTGACGTGTATGTCCATTCTCCAAAGGCAAATGAAATTGTGATTGTGCCGCTGATGACAGGGGGGACATTGCCGGATGAAGATGCCCTGCAAAAGATACAGGATGTGTTTGCCAACGATATCCGCCCCATGACCGATGTGGTGACAGTGAAGGCGCCGGAACAGGTGAGCTATGACATCCATATCAAGTATTATTGCACGCTGGAACAAGAAGCGGACGCCATTGCCGTTGTCGAAGGAGAAAATGGCGCTATTTGGCAGTATAACGACTACCAGTGCGGCGCTTTGGGACGGGACATCAATCCAGATCAGCTGAAAAAATATATCCTTGCGCCCAAAAGCGGTTTGGAAGCAGTGGAACGGGTAGATATCATTTCCCCAGTATTCACGGAACTGTCCAGCCAGCAGGTGGCAAACTTTTCTGGAGAACTGACGGTTTCCCATGAGGTAATAGGCGGTGATGGCGTATGAAATTGGGCGACATGACTTTTCGGGATTTGCTGCCGTCATTTATGAGGGAAGATGGCGTCATTTTGGGGCTGTCCTTTGCCACAGATGCCATTATCCAAAAACTCCATGCTTCTGCCCAGCTTTTGACCACATGGGATAAGATTGATGAACTGCCGGAAGGGGAACTGGATAGGCTGGCGGAAGAACTGCATATCACTTGGTATTTGAAATCAGAGCCCATTGACGTGAAACGCAATCTTATTAAAAACAGTGATCATGTGTATCAGAAATTGGGTACAAAATGGGCAGTGGAAAATGTCATCCATACATATTTTGGCGATGGATACATACAGGAATGGTTTCAGTATGAGGGAGAACCGGGGCATTTTCGTATTTTCAGCGCCAATCCTTCCATTACCGATGAAAGGCTCATGCAGTTTTTGGAGATTCTCCAAAAGGTCAAACGGGGTTCTTCCCATTTGGACGGCATTTTCATCACATTGACAGGGCGGATGCAGCTCCATACCGGCGTGGGATACCATGAAGTGTCTTTTGAAACCATACGGATTGGCAGCAATTTCAAAGAAAAGAAAGGAGAACAACAGCCATGAGTGCATTTTATGACAATAACGTGACGGATGTGGGGCGGCTCCTGCTGGGAGATGTGCAGATGGGCGCCAGTTTTGTGCCTACAAAGATCGTCATTGGCAAAGGCTATCTGCCCCAAGGCAAAACCACCAGAACTATGACGGATGTGGCAGATGTGGTAAAGGAACTGGCACTGAACAAAGCTACGAAAAATCCTGACGGTGACGCTATTTTTGGTGCTATCTTCAGCAATGCAGATATACAGGAAGCCTTTTATTACAGGGAACTGGGGCTGTATGCTAAAGGGGTGTATTATAACCAGTCAGGAGGTGTGGAGCGGGAAACGGCAGAAGTCCTGTATTCTTACGGGAATGCCGGGGAAAATGCGGAATTGATTCCTGCTTACAGCACTGGCAGTGTGGTGGAGCGGCAGCTTGATCTGCTGGTTTACATCGGCAATGATACGGAGGTAAAGCTGGAGATCGAAACGGGGCTGTATGTGACCATTCCTGTTTTCAATGACACCGTGGAACGGCTGGAAAAAGATATTGAGGAAGTGCGGTACATCGTAGACAGCACCACAGCGAAAAAATATGAATGGGCAATGGAAAGCGGTACCCTTTCACTGGATGAGGTGGGCGGCGATACCAAAATCAATATTGCTGACAAAGAAACGTTGGATGCGGTGAAGGAAAAAGTGGACCTTATCCATACCAACACAGAAGGGCTTTCTGGAAAAATTGGGGAAACCAATGACAGTGGCGGCAGTGAGGCAGCTGGCTCTGTGTTTGCCAAGCTGAATAAAATCATTGGGGATATTGCAGCCCATGTGAAGCAGTGGACGGCAGAAAGAGCGGCAAAACTGGATCAGCTGGATACCATCAACGAAAATGCCCAGACGGCAAGCACAAAGGCAACGGAACTGGTGGAAGATGTGGCGGAGCTGAAAGCGGCTGTGGCACAGGAAACCACTGTGGAAGGAATCAGTAATAAGATTGGTGCAGAAGGGGACGCTGACACACAGCCTACGTTGTTTGGAAGGCTGGCGCAGGTGAAAAATGTGCTGGTGGAAAAGCTGGCAGAAGTGCTTGAAAAGGTTTCAGGGTTTGATGCAAAGATAGGTGAAACAGATGATACGGTAGGCAGCAATAAAGCAGGTTCTGTAATGGGTAAATTAAATACTATTTACAACTTACTAATGGGTGGCCTTGTCGTATATGATGAGCCGGGTACATATGAGTGGACTGTCCCAGCCGGTATTACAAAAATTAGAATTAGTGGTGCGGGTGCAGGTGCAGGTGCTGGTGGAGCCATGGCTATGCAGGATAGTCGTCCTGTAGTTAGAGGAGGTGGAGGTGGTGGTGCTGGTTCATCTATTGTTGAAAAAGAATTTACTGTAACTCCCGGAGAAAAAATTCAAATAACAGTAGGAAAAAAAGGTAAAGGAGGTAAAGGTAGTTGGACAGCGAGTGCTGGTCAAAAGGCGGAAGACGGTACTGCTGGTACTCCTACCATTATAGGTGAACTTATAACATTATCAGGAGGATTTCCCGGTTTAGGAGGTGTTTCAAGTACAGATATTTCAGGACAATTATCTGCTGGTGGTGAACCCGGCGGTGAAGGCGGTAATAAAGGCAATAATGGATTTATAATGTATTATCAAAGCGGTTGGAGAACTGGCTCAGGTTCTGGAAACGGCAACGGAGGTACAACAACCCTAGGAAATGTAGGTAATGGTGGCTCATGTAAATGGAAAGAACCATCATCTAAGGTAGATTATGAGGGTATGGCAATAGATGGTACCGACGGTTTAGATGGATACGTGTCTATTTCTTGGGGGGTATAAGTATGAGATATGCTATGGTATTAAATAGTAGAGTTATTGCGATAGAGGTTTCGGAAACAAAACCAGTTTACCCACCTGATTTTTATGGGAATCCTATTATAGCAATTCCGTGTGGTGAAAATGTAGTGCTAGGTATGCTTTACAATGAAACTACGGAGAGTTTTGAAGATTATATACCCCCTGAACCGGAGCCAACCATGAATGAAAAAATCTATGAAGCCGTAAGTAAAAGCCAAGACGAAGTCCGTCAGGAAGGAGCGGACATGGTCATGGATGAACTTTTGAAAAGGGGGCTGATCGTATGAAATCAGGAGCAGAGTATTTTCTGGACTACTACAAAGGTCGCTTCGTAAAAGGCGAATTGACAGAGGAGCAGCTTTCCCAGATGGTCACTGCCGGGACAATCAGCGAGGACGAAAAGCAGTATATCATGGAAGGGAAAGAACAGGGCGGCAATGACCCTGATCTGGTGACCTACTACGAAATGACACAGGGCATTTTGCCAAAACAGAAATGAGGTGATTTTATGGGATACATTGAAGACGCCGAAAGACTCATCAACCATGTGAAGCAGATCAAGCAGACAGGAGCAAGTGCGACACAGGAACAGGCAAACCCACCTGCAGATATCGGCATTTTTGCGGATGGCTATCCGGAATGGGTGCAGGATGACGGTCTGGAAACACTGAACCATATTTCCTATTATCCAAAAACAGGGATTGTGTATCAGTGTATCAATCCAATCCAGCGATTCGCCCAGTACACGCCGGATGTGGCTACAAACAACTACAATCCATATCCGGCACCAGATGCGGACGGAGTTTATCCCTATGTTTACGGGATGGGTGTGAAAATTGGCATGAGAGAGCGTGACCCCAATGGGAAGGTGTATGTAGCAATCCAAGCGATGACAAAACAGCTCAATCCACCCAGCGAACTGGCAGCGATTTTTCAGATTGAGGGGTGAGGAGTATGACTTGGGAAATTGTAATTGGCGTGGCAACATTTTTGGGATTTCTGGTGACTGCGGTGAAAACCATTATCCCGCTGACCAATGCAGTGACACGGCTGACAGATCAGATCGTGTCCGTCACTGGAAAGGTGGATGAGATGGACAAGCAGAAAAAGGAGGAACATAAGGAAATCCACGAGCATAATAAGGCACAGGATGCTATGCTGCAGAACCATGAACAGCGGCTTCATGATCTGGATGGGAAGTGGTATAGCCAATGAAACGAAAACGAAATACATATACCAAGAAGCTAGTAAAATGGATTCTTGCAATCTCAATTTTTGATTTGCAATTATCCTATTTGCTGGCTTTTTTAGGTAGAACGGAAATTGCAGAAAACCTGTCTATGACGGTGGTGACTGCCATCATCGGTACTGTCATCACCTATTGCATCAAATCTTTCAAAGAAACGAAAGAGGCGGAGAAGCTGCGATTTGACCGGGAAACAAACAACGTAAAACAGGAAGAAGTTTGGTCGAATAAGGAGGTCTGAAGTATGAATGATATTGTGAAATTTTTGGTGGAAAACTGGTACTTGCTCATTGCTTGTGTAGGTGTAGCGGCGGCAGTAGGATTCATGCTGTACCGCTTTTTTAAGCTGCCTACCAAAGAACAGATTGCAAAAATCAAAGAATGGCTGCTGTATGCGGTGACCGAAGCGGAAAAGGAACTGGGCGGCGGTACCGGACAACTGAAACTGCGTCAGGTTTATGATTTGTTTGTGCAGCGGTTTCCAGCAGTGGCAGCAGTGATTTCTTTTGATACGTTTTCCGGTTGGGTGGATGAAGCATTGGAACAGATGCGTGAAATGCTGGAACAGAACCAGAGTGTCCAGAAATATGTTGGGACGCATTGAGAGTTGTTTTCTGAAAGAATGAGGCAGGGGCAAAATTCCCTGCTTTTTCATATATTGGGACAAAGGAGGAAAGTCTATGACAGGACAAGAACTAGTGGCGTTTGCCAAAAGTAAATTGGGCGTGCCGTATGTGTATGGCATGAAGGGGGAAGTGATGACCATTGCCAAGTATAACCAGCTGAAATCCATGTATGGGGATTTGGTGTGGAACAGCGATAGAAACAAGGTTGGAAAGGTCTGTTGTGACTGCTCTGGTCTAATCAGTTGGGCAACGGGTATCATCCGCAATTCTCAGGGTTATCATGATACAGCGTTGGAGGTGCAGCCCATTTCCACTATCAGCAAGGCACCCATCGGGGCGGCTGTGTGGCAGAAAGGACATATCGGCATTTATATCGGCAATGGGGAATATATTGCCGAGGATGGCAGTGCTTATGGCTGCCGAAGAAATAAACTGATCAAGGCTGGATTTACCCATTGGCTGCGTCTGAAGGATATTGATTATACAGTGAAACAGGAGGTTGATGACGAAGTGGTGGAACAGGCGAAGTTGATTGTGAATGGTAAGGAATATACCGTGGAACGGATTTTGAAGGACGGCACAAACTATATCAAGATCAGGGATATTGCGGATGTGCTGGGGTATGAGATCAGCAATCAGGGAAGTACAGCAGTGCTGACGAAGAGGTAAGAGGGCGGGGCGAAAGCCCCGTCTTTTTT